>DATFML010000187.1:0-8582 GCA_035266965.1 Gammaproteobacteria bacterium | reverse complement strand
CGGCGAGCGGGTGCTGGCCGAGCGGGAGACGGTGCTGCCGTGGTTCGGGCCCATGCTCGAGCATCAGTTCGCACCGCTGCTGGAGCGGGAGGTGCTCGAACGGGTCCCGGCGTTCCGGGAAGTCGACGAGCGCGCCGGGGTGGCAGTGGATCTGGGCTGCGGCAACGGTTGGTATCTGCGGCGCCTGGCCCACCGTTTCCCAAGACTCCGGGGTGTGGGGCTGGACGGTTTCGAGGAGAACATCCGGCAGGCGCAGGACCTGGCACAGGCGGAGGGCCTCGATGACAGACTGCGATTCGAGACCGGCGACATCCATCATTTCGGGATCGCCGAACCGGTGGACCTGGTGGCCATGAACCGGGCGCTGCACCATGTCTGGGACCGCAAGGAGACGGTTTTCCAGACCCTCCGAAGCCACCTCAAGCCGGGGGGCGTCGCCGTCATCTGGGAGCCGGACTGGCCCGCCGATCGCGCCCGCTTGCGGGACCCCATGCGGCGCGCCATGGCGTTTCAGAACCTGGGCGAGCATGTTCAGGGCAACCATTTCCTGGGCGCCGACCAGATCGCCGAGCAGTTCAGGCAGGTGGATATGGAACCGGAGGTGTATCCGGTGGCCGAGGGGCGTGATGTAATCGTGGTGGGCCGGCGTCCGTCGTGAACGCCGGCCGTTTGTTCACCACGGATATTCGTGCCCGTCGTAGTTGAGAAAATCCCCTGACAGATCCGGCGTGAACGTCTCCACCCGCTGGCGGATGGCGCGCACGCTTTCCTGGGGCGTAATCAGTGCATTGGGTCCGCCCATGTCGGTGCGGACCCAGCCGGGGTGCAACAAGAGTACATGGACGCCGCGGGGCGCCACGTCCAGAGCCACGCTCTTCATGGCGGCGTTCAGCGCCGCCTTGCTGGTGCGATATAGATAGGATCCGCCGCTGGTGTTGTCCTCGATGGATCCCATCAGGCTGGTGATGGTCACCACCAGGCGCCGCTGACTGCGTTCGAGATTGCCGAGCAGACGTTCCACCATGCGCACCGGGCCCATGGCGTTGATCCGAAAGGTGTCCACCCAGGCGTCGTAGTCCAGGTTTCCCAGACTCTGGTGCTCGCGCCCTCCGTAGGTGCCGGCGTTGTTGAGCAACACGTCCAACGGCTCGTCGCCGAGGGTTCCGGCCATGGCATCGATCTGGCCATGGTTGCCCACGTCCAGCGGGTGAACCGATACCGCCTGCGTGCCGGCCGCCAGTTCGTTCAACGCCTGCGCCTGTTCCGGTTTGCGGCAACAGGCGTATACCCGCCAGCCGGCTTCGGCGTATTGGCGGACGAATTCCAACCCCAGGCCCCGGTTGGCGCCCGTGACGAGTACGCTAGGCATAGAGGACTCCTGTGATGGCGTCGGACCGCATACCGTTTACTTCGCAGCCAGCCCGCGGGCCTGTTCCACGATGTTGTCCACGGTAAATCCGTAGTGACTGAAGTTCTCGGAGGCCGGTGCGCTGGCCCCGAATCGGGTGATGCCGATCACCTGTCCGCCGGCGCCGACCCATTCGCACCAGCCCATGGGCGCGCCGGCCTCCACCGCCAGGCGCCGGGTCACCTCCGGCGGCAACACCGAGTTGCGGTAGTCATCGGACTGCGCACGGAACAGCTCCCAACTCGGCATGCTCACCACGCGGGCGTCGATCCCATGGCTCTGGGAAAGTGTCTGCTGGGCCTCAAGTGTCAGATGAACCTCCGAGCCGGTGGCGATGAGGATCACGTCGGGGCGGCTGCCCTTCTCCGCAGACAGGACGTAGGCGCCCTGCAGCACGCCCCCGGCAGGCGCGAGTCCGCTGCGGTCCAGGACCGGCAGCTTCTGCCGGGTCAGCACCAGCATGGTGGGCCCGTCCCGCCGGTTGAGGGCCGCGCGCCAGGCGTGCACGACTTCGTTGGCGTCCGCCGGCCGGATCACGCACATGTTGGGCATGGCGCGGAAAGAGGCCAGGTGTTCGATGGGCTGGTGGGTCGGTCCGTCCTCGCCCAGCCCGATGGAGTCGTGGGTCATCACGTAGACGACGGGCAACTCCATCAGGGCGGCCAGACGGATCGCCGGGCGGGCGTAGTCGGTGAAAATGAAGAACGTGGAAGCGAACGGCTGCAGACCGCCGTGCAGGGCCATGCCCGAGGAGGCCGCGCACATGACATGCTCGCGTATGCCCCAGTGCAGGTTGCGGCCTCCGTGTTGGCCCTGTTCCAGATCGCCGCCGTCCTCGATCACCGTCTTGGTGGAGGAGGCCAGGTCCGCTGCGCCGCCGATCAGCCAGGGAACGGTGGCACCCAATCGGGCCATCACCTGGTGTCCCGCCGAGCGGGTGGCGATCGGGTCGGCATCGGCCCCGAACGCAGGCAGGTCGGCGTCCCAGCCGGCCGGCAGCCCGCCGGCCTGGGCGGCTTCGAAGCGTGCCGCCAACTCCGGATGGTCCTTGCGGTAGCGGGAAAACGCCTGCTGCCATTCCTCCTGCAGGCCCTTGCCCCGCTCGACGGCACCACGGGTATGTGCCAGCACCTGTTCGGGCACCAGGAACTGGGCGTCTTCCGGCCAGCCATAGCTGGCTTTGGCGCCCCGCACTTCGTCTTCGCCCAACGGGGAGCCGTGCGCCTTGGGGGTGTCCTGCAGGTGGGGCGCGCCGTAACCGATGTGACTGCGCAGCACGATCATGGAGGGCTTTTCGGTGACGCCGCGGGCGTGCTCCAACGCTTCCTGGAGGATGTCCAGGTCGTTGGCCCGGTCGCCCAGATCCTGCACGTCCCATCCATAGGCACTGAAGCGCCCGGGCACATCGTCCGAATAGGCGATGCGGGTCTCGCCGTCGATGGTGATGTGGTTGTCGTCGTACACGCAGATCAGCTTTCCAAGACCGAGGTGTCCGGCCACCGAGGCGGCCTCATGGGACGCGCCTTCCATCAGGTCGCCGTCGCTGCAGAAAGCGTAGGTGTGGTGATTGACGATCTGATGCCCCGGTCGGTTGAAGGTGGCCGCCAGGTGGGCTTCCGCGATAGCCATTCCCACCGCGTTCATCAGGCCCTGACCCAGGGGCCCGGTGGTGGTCTCCACGCCGGGGGTGATGCCGTACTCCGGATGTCCCGGGGTCTTGCTCCCCCATTGCCGGAACTGTTTCAGGTCATCGAGACTGACGTCGTAGCCCGTGAGGTAGAGCATGGCGTACTGCAGCATGGATGCATGACCGTTGGACAGCACGAAGCGGTCACGGTCCGGCCACCGGGGATCGGCGGGATCATGACGAAGGAAATGGGTCCACAGCACGTACGCCAGGGGCGCCAGTGCCATTGGCGTACCCGGGTGGCCGGAGTTCGCCTTTTGCACCGCGTCCATGGCCAGGGTGCGGATGGTGGCGATGGACAGGTCCTCGATGGACCACGTGTCCAGGGGGGTGGATTCCGGGCGTGCATTCATTGTGTTCCTCCGTGAATTGTCACCGCTGGCGCGCCGCATTGGCGCCTGCCTGGTGGAGAGCCTGGTGCCGGGCCGCCCGGCGCGTCTTGGCCGCGTCCTGTTCGAAATAGACAGGCCGGCGCTGCGACCGTTCAACGGGCCCCGCCGGCGCAGCCGCCCGCACTGTCGGAAGCCAAGCGGCGCTCAGGCAGCCGGCGCCGGCTGCTCGAGCGCCGCCCATGGCCGCAGGCGACCGGCCAGCAGCTCCCGCACCGAGTTGGGCGTGGTGTTTGCCTTCAGTGCCTACGGCCACCCTTCAGGCAGCCTTCTCGTGCTCCATGGCCTCGCTGTATTGACCGAGGCTCGCGGCACCGTTGCACTTTGCCCGGTGCAGCAGCACCTGCCGTGCCCGGTCCACATTGCCGGCGTCCCCCTTCCAGATTTCCATGGGATGGCTCTGCAGCGCCCGTGAGTAGGAAAACGTAAGACGCCAGGGCAGCGACATATCCCTGGCCATGATGTTCATGCGGTTGAGGTGCTCGGTCGCCTGGGCGTCGCTCTGGCCGCCGGACAGGAACGCGATCCCCGGCACGGCCGCCGGCACTGTGCGACGCAGACAGTGGATGGTCTTTTCGGCCACTTCCGCAACGCCCGCCTGGCGCTCAGCCTGTTTGCCGGACAGCACCATGCTGGGTTTCAACACCATGCCGGCGAAGGCGACACCCTGGCGATAGAGCTCGTCGAAAACCACGCGCTGGGTCTCTACCGTGACCTCGTAGCACTGCTCGATGGTATGGTCGCCGTCGATCAGCACTTCGGGTTCCACGATGGGAACGAGTGTCGCTTCCTGGCAAAGTGCGGCGTAGCGGGCCAGGGCGTGGGCGTTGGCTTCCAGGCAGGCGCGCGTGGGAATCCCTTCGCCGATCGTGATCACCGCCCGCCACTTGGCGAAGCGGGCCCCCATGTCCCGGTACTCGGCGAGCCGGTCGCGCAGCCCGTCCAGGCCCTCGGTGACTTTTTCGCCGGGATGGCCGGCGAGATCCTTGGCGTGTTTGTCCACCTTGATGCCGGGCAGGATGCCCTGGGCGGCCATCATCTCGGGGAACGGCTTGCCGTCCGGCGTCTGCTGGCGAATGGTTTCGTCGAACAGAATGGCACCCGAAATGTAATCGCCGAGCCCCTGGCTGCCCAGCAGCATTTCCCGGTACGTAAGGCGGTTGTGCTCGGTGTTTTCCACCCCGACAGCACTGAAGCGCTTCCCGATGGTGGGGGTGCTTTCATCCATTGCCAGGATACCTTTTCCCGGCGCCATCATGGCGGCGGCGGTGTTCTCCAACTCCTGGATATTCATCGACATTGGCCCTCCTTGCGTGGGGATGGCTGTGACCGCCCCCCTGGATCCGTCCCTGCGCTGCCGCGGTCGTTCGGCACCAGCGGGCGCCGGCGCAGGCAATGGGCGGGGCGGCGCATGACCCTGTGCTGCGCCGCCGTTTCAATGCGCCCACGCCAGCCCGTGGAACGCGGATGCCAAGGGTATGCGGGCCGGAGCCATCGCTCGGCCCCGGTTTGCCATAAGGCGTGACCGTCGTGTTGCAGCCGGCGTCGGCTCTCGGGTGGCGGCGCGTGCCCGTACAGCTCTGTGCCGAGTCTGTCACGCGCAGGCACCCGTGCCGTTGCGCTGGGCCCGAAACGCCGCAGGAATGCCCGTGGCGGTGACGCAGCACCGTACAGTGTAGCAGTGCAGACAATGGCCGCAGCCCCGGCCCTGCATGGGGCCGAACCGGTCCGAAGGGCGCTTGTGCTGCCCGCCAGCGGCGGGAATAATATTCGCCCTGCATACTGCTTTCCGGCCCGACGGGCTTTTGAGGTATCATTGGACGTTTCTCCGCCAGCCCATGACGGCCGACCTGGCAGCAGTCTCTTAGCCTCTTGAAATCGAAATGAAATATCAAACCGACGATCTGAGAATCAAACAAATCAAGGAGGTCACTCCGCCGGCCAAGGTGCGCGCCGAGTTCCCCATCAGCGAACGGGCGGCACAGACGGTGCAGGAAACGCGCCGGGGTATCCAGGACGTTCTGCACAGCCGCGACGACCGGCTGCTGGTGGTTATCGGTCCCTGTTCCATCCACGACCCGGACGCCGCCCGAGAGTACGCCGCCCGCCTCGCGGAATGCCGGCGGGAGTTGCAGGAGGACCTGCTGGTCGTCATGCGGGTGTATTTCGAGAAGCCCCGTACCACCGTGGGCTGGAAGGGTCTGATCAACGATCCCAATCTGGACCACAGCTTCGAGATCGACAAGGGTTTGCGGCTGGCCCGGCGTCTGTTGGTGGACCTCAATGATATGGGTGTACCGGCCGGCACCGAGTACCTGGATCTGGTGAGCCCCCAGTATGTTTCCGATCTGGTCAGCTGGGGCGCCATCGGAGCGCGGACCACAGAGAGCCAGGTGCACCGCGAATTGGCCTCGGGTCTGTCCTGTCCGGTGGGCTTCAAGAACGGCACTGACGGCAGTCTGCGGGTGGCGATAGACGCCATCCGTTCCTCATCCCGGCCCCACCATTTCCTGTCGCTGACCAAGGCCGGTCATTCGGCGATCTTTTCCACCACCGGCAACGAGGACTGTCACATCATCCTGCGCGGCGGGCGCCAACCCAACTATGATGCCGCCAGTGTGGACCGCGCCGCCCACGAACTGGAAGAGGCCGGCCTGCCCGCGCGGCTGATGATCGACTTCAGTCACGCCAACAGCCGCAAGCAGCATCAGGAGCAGCTCGCGGTGGGGCGCGATGTGGCCGCTCAGATAGCGGGTGGCGACCAGCGCATCTTCGGCGTCATGATAGAAAGCCATCTTCAGGCGGGCCGCCAGGACCTCGGCGACGGCCGCTCGCTGGTCTACGGACAAAGCGTCACCGACGCCTGCATCGGTTGGGACGACAGCGTCATGCTGCTCCAGGAACTGGCCCGGGCGGTACGCCAGCGCCGTTCCAGTCGTGAAGCCCTGGCAGTCTCCTGAGGCGCCGGCCCCCCCCGGCGTCCGGAGCATTGCCACATTCTCAGGAGGATCACCCATGGACCCGCAGTTCTGGCATGGGCGTTGGGAGCGCGATCAGATCGGCTTTCACCAGCAGGAAATCAATGTTCATCTTCAGAACTTCTGGGGCCGGCTGGGCACGCCCCGGAACGCGTCCGTGTTCGTGCCTTTGTGCGGCAAGAGCCAGGACATGCGCTGGCTGGCCGAACAGGGCCATCCGGTGGTCGGCGTGGAAGTCAGTCCAATCGCGGTGGAGGCGTTTTTTGCGCAGAGCGGTCTGACTGCCACGCGTACCGAACAGGGAGCCTTCACCCGCTGGCACAGCGGTTCGATTACCATCCTATGCGGTGATTTTTTTGCGCTGCGCCGGGAAGACCTGGCTGATGTGGCCGGTGTCTACGACCGGGCATCGCTCATTGCGCTGCCGCCGCAGATGCGCCAACGCTATGTCCGACACATGGCGGAGCTGCTGGTGCCGGGAACACCCTGCCTGCTGGTGACGTTCGAGTATCCCCAGCAGCAGATGGACGGACCGCCGTTCTCCGTCGCCGCCACTGAGGTGGAAGCCCTCTACGAGGACTGCTTCGAGCTGCAACGGCTCTATCACCGAAACATCCTCGACGAGAATCCGCGCTTCAAGCAAGCGGGATTGAGCAGCCTGGAAGAGCGGGTGTTTCGACTGCTCAGGCGCGGCTGAGGGCGGCGAGAGCCGCATCGTCCGGCTGAACCGAAGGCGTTGAAAGACCGCAGGCTCCACCCATGCTGCAAAGCATCCGCAACCTGTTCGATTTTGCATCCTCCGGCCTGAAGGTCACCCAGGAACTGGGCACGCTTTTGCGCCGCCGCCGCGGCGATGCGCGCCTGCTGCTGGAGGAGGTGAAGGCCAACCAGGACCTGTGCCGGATGGTAATCGAGGAAGGTACCGATCCCATGCGGGTGATCCCGGAGTTGAGAACAAACCAATACGATGCGCTGCTCGGGGCCGGTTTCGACTTCGACGGTCTGGGCCCCGGCAGGATCCGCTCGTTTCCCGATCTTGAAAGGAGCGATTTGGCCGGCTTGGTCGGCAAGACCGGGGGCGCGCTGATCGAAGATATCTACGACAAGACCAAGGAACTGGAGCGCCGCTATCGTCTGGACCGGAACAACCCGCGGACAGACTGGCGACGGCGTGTCATCAATCTCTACAAGCGCATCGTGCTGCTGGTATATCACCTGCGACGGGCGGACTGATCCGTCCGCCTGATGCCTGTGCCATACTCGGGTGGATGGTTGTTGGCGCAGAGCGCACAGTCCTCGTGGCGGGCAGTTGCCGGGGCAGGCGCAAGGGGTTGGCGCGGTGCGGAGAATTGATCGGCAATTTCGGGCGGGGCTCGACAAGTTCGAACTCTCCACTCTCGAAAAGAGCTCCGCCGTCATCTACGGCCTGACGCCGGAGTTGCGGCTTTGCTATTTCAATCCGGCGTGGTTTACGTTCGCCAGGGACAACGGTGCCGATACGGCGTTCCACGAACGCTTCAGTCTCGGTACGCCGTTGGAGGAGGCTATCGAAGGTCCTCTGCAAGGCTATTATGTTGGCGCGTATCGCAGCGTGTTTGTCCACCGGCGCCCCTGGGATCACGACTATGAATGCTCTTCCGATCAGGTTTTCCGCTGTTACCATCAACGCGCCTATCCGCTCGCGGGGACTCATGCCCTGGTGGTCGTGAACAGCCTGCGCATCAGCTATCCCCAGGATACCGATGCGCGCGTGGGGTTCGAGCCGGACGAGAACCCATACCGCGATTCGCGTGGCTTTGTGACCCAATGTGCCCACTGCCGACGGACTCAGAGGGCGGCTGATCCCAAGCAGTGGGACTGGGTGCCGGCCTGGGTGACACAGCTGCCGGCCCGCACCAGTCATTTCCTGTGCCCGCTCTGCTTCGACTATTATTATCTGCACCATGACGCCTGAGCGCCCCCGGGGGTTGAGGGATGCCGCGCCGGGTGTTGCGGTCCGATGGCGCAGCCGGGCGGTTGTGACTTGACCGCTTTGCGCAGGCTGGATGCAAGGCGCAGCGCAGGGTCCCGGGTCGCGGATGACCTTCAGCAGGTGGCAGTTATGTTGAACTATGGAACGG
>DATFML010000186.1:0-10656 GCA_035266965.1 Gammaproteobacteria bacterium | reverse complement strand
GCGAATCACGGCGCCGCCCAGCAGCCCGGCGTCCACCGAGCACTGCAGCTGGATGTCGCGGCCGAGGCGCTTCTTCAGAGCCTCTATCACCGCCTTCTGCTGTTCGGCGGTGGCGGCGAAGGCGCTGATCAGCTCGGCGTGCACGGCGCCCTCGGCCTGGCTGCGGCGCTGCTCGTACAGCCGCGCGATTGCCGGCAACACGGCCAGGCGGTGATTTTCGGCCAGCAGACGGATGACGTTGCGCCCCTGCTCGTCCAGGCCCTCGCCGCAGATGCCGTTGACCAGCTCGCTGAGCTGGGCCTCGGTGAGCTGGGGGCTGTCGATCAGGGCCACGATCTGCGGGTCGCCGGCGACGGCTGCCGCCAGCGCCAGCATGTCGGACCACTCCGTCAGCCTGCCTTCCTTTTCGGCCAGCTCGAAGATCGCCTGGGCGTAGGGCCGCGCGATGGTGGTGAGTTCTGCCATGGACAGGGCCCCTAGATCTGCGCGACCAGCTTCTGCAGCAGCTCGCCGTGGGCTTTCTCGTCGATCTCCCGCTCCAGCACCCTCTCGGCGCCGGAGACGGCGATCGCCGCCACCTGTCCGCGCAGCTCTTCCTTGGCGCGGTTGATCTCCTGGGCGATCTCGGCCTGGGCGGCGGTCAACAGCCGCTCGCCTTCGGCACGGGCATCGGCCTTGGCCTCTTCGACGATCTCGTTGGCGCGCTTTTCGGCACGGGAGATGATCTCTGCTGCCTGACCCTTGGCTTCGTGGAGCAGCTCAGAGGCGCGGTCTTCGGCCAGCTGCTGCTCGTGCTTGCCGCGCTCGGCGGCGGCCAGGCCATCGGCGATGCGCCGCTGGCGGTCCTCCATCATCTGGAGCATGGGGCCCCAGAGGAAGCGTTTGACGAACCATATCAGCAGCGCGAACGTGATGATCTGGCCCAGCAGTGTGAGGATGCTGACACTCACGTTCGGACTCCTTCGTTATAAAGGTGTTGCGACTGAGGAAGTCGGGCGAGTGAGGGTCAACCCCCTGCGGCCTTGGCCATGGCCGAAGCGGCGGCACTGACGAAGGGGTTCGCGAAGATGAACCACATGGAGATACCGAGCACGATCATCGGGAAGGCCTCCATCAGACCGCCGGTGAACAGCATCTGGCCCATGAGCTGCGGGCGCATTTCAGGCTGGCGTGCAATGCCTTCGATGTACTTCGAGCAGATCATGCCCCAGCCCAGTGCGGAACCCAGACCCGCTGCGGCCAGAATGATGCCCACCCCCATCGCGGTGTAGCTGTAGATGGATGCGATCATGTCCGGAGTCATTGTGACGTTCTCCTCAAGTTGCACGGTAATAGTCGATGGAAAAAGCGGTCGGCTGCGCGCCGGTCAGTGTTCGTTCTGATGGGCCAGCGCCAGGTAGACGATGGTCAGCAGCATGAAGATAAAGGCCTGCAGGGTGATCACCAGCATCTCGAAGACGGACCAGAGAATGCCCAGGGCAACCTGGAAAGGCAGCATGTACCAGGCAAAACCCAGCAGCGCCACCAGCATGAACATCAGCTCGCCGGCGAACATGTTGCCGAACAGACGCAGCGCCAGGCTGACGGGTTTGGCCACTTCCTCGATGGTGGTCATTACCACGTTGATCGGGAACAGGAACGGCCCGAATGGGTGGGTCAGGAACATCTTGAGGTAACCCACCGGCCCGCGCACTTTGATGTTGTAGTAAATGATGAGGGCGAACACGGTCAACGCCATGGCGAAGGTGGTGGCGAGGTCCGTGGTGGGCACCACACGCAGATGGTTGCCGCCCAGCCCCTGGGCCATCTTGGGCAGCAGGTCGACCGGCACCAGGTCCATGAAGTTCATCAGCCACACCCATACGAAGATGGTGAAGCCGATGGGACCGATGAGGGGATTTCTGGCGGGAACGATGTCGCGGACCTGCTGGTCCACGAACTCCACCATCGCTTCGAGAAAGTTCTGGAAGCCGCCGGGCTTGTCGGCGTTGAGGCTGCGGCCGATCTTCCAGCTCACCCAGATCATCAGACCGGCCATCAGCCAGCTGAACAGCAGGGTGTCCAGATGCAGCGTCCAGATGCCGTGTCCGATCTGCCAGTTGTGAAGGTGGTGCTGGATATACTCTACGGCGTTGAGGTGGCTCCCGCCCGCCGCCGGCGCTGCTGCTTCGCTCACGTGAGTGCTCCCACAAGATTTGTCGCCAGGCCGCACCGAAATGACACGACCGAACTGAAATCGGGCTGCGACCGCACGCCGGCAGGCGTGTCAGACCAGCGAATCCGGGCGCGCGCGGGCCGCCAGCCAATAGGCGGCCTGCGCTGCAGCGAAGGCCAGCAGCAGAGGCAGGGGCTGCAGATGCAGCACGCCCATTCCCACGCCGAAGCCAACCAGAGTAAAAACGAAACGCTCCACTGCGCCAAGGTACAGGGCGAACGTCCCGCGGGTGACGCTGTCCTGGGCGGCCCTGCCGGCCCGTTGTACGCGGCGCCCCAGCAGCAGCGCGTTCACCAGCGCTATCGCGCCTCCGAACAGGGCCGCCTGCGCGCCTGCCGCACCGGCCTTGCCGAAATAGGCCCCCGTCACAGCGGCGATCAACAAAACCTGTAATATCAATATCTTACGCATTCTCTCAGCCAGTCATGCCGCGTTTCGGCGAGCGCCCCGGGGCGCTTCCGGCTCGAAGTCCGCGCACTGAATCGTAAGATATCGCTGCCCCCTGGCGGCTGGTTCCTGCGACCAACCCCGTCGGGGCGCGAAGTATAAAGACTCCGTATAGCAGGGTCAATGATGGGAGGATAAAACCAGGTTATAGCGGTGTTGTTCCGCATTGTTGCGGTGATATCTGGACCCAGTCTAAAACGGTCCGGCCGGCGCCCGAAACCGCTCGCGCCGGTCGGGTCAGTGAATACGCTCCAGGATGCCATCCAGCTCGTCCAGGCTGGTATAGCGGATCACCAGCTTGCCCTTGCCGCGACTGTGCTGGATCTGGACGCCGGCGCCCAGACGTTCGGACAGACTCTGCTCCAGCCGGCGGATATCGGGATCGGCCTTGGGGGCCGGTTTGGGCGCGCCGCCGGCCGCACCCGACTCCAGGCGCTTGACCAGCCGTTCGGTCTCGCGCACCGACAGCCCCTTACTGACCACTTCCCGGGCGGCGCTGCTTTGCGCGTTGCCGCGCAGGGCCAACAGGGCCCGGGCGTGCCCCATTTCCAGCTCCCGATGCTGCACCAGCTGCTTGACGTCGTCGTTGAGCTCCAGCAGGCGCAACAGATTGGTCACCGCCGTGCGCGAGCGGCCCACCGCTTCGGCCGCCTGCTGGTGGGTCATTTCGAATTCGCCGATCAGGCGCTCCAGGGCGCGCGCCTCCTCCAGAGGATTGAGGTTCTCGCGCTGGATGTTCTCGATCAGCGCCATGGCGATGGCGGCCTGATCGGGCACGTCGCGCACCACCGCCGGGATCTCCTGCAGGCCCGCAAGCTGGGCGGCACGCCAGCGCCGTTCCCCGGCGATGATTTCGTAGCGGTCCGCGCTGATGGGGCGCACCACGATGGGTTGCACCACGCCCTGGGCGCGGATGGAGTCGGCCAGGTCCTGCAGGGTTTCGGTGTGCATGTCGATGCGTGGCTGATATTTGCCGCGCTGGATCACATCCACAGGAAGCCTGCGCAGGTCGCCCTCCGCGCTGTCGGACGCGGGGCTGCGCGCCGCCGTCGCGGTGCTGCTGAGAAGGGCATCGAGGCCGCGCCCGAGACCGCGTTTTTTCACTGCCATAGTCGTCGCCGATTCGTGATCGAGTGGAGAGCCGTAAGAACGCTCTGCACTAGCCGCCTCAGCGGCCGGTCCGGAGCCTCCTCAATGCACCTGCGTATGCGCGTCCTCTTCCGGGGCCGGGGTGGACGGTTCCAGCCCACTTTCCCGACGCACCAGCTCGCCGGCGAGGGCCAGGTAGGCGAGCGCGCCGCGCGACGTTTTATCATAGCCCAAAACCGGCAGGCCATGGCTGGGCGCTTCGGCCAGCCGCACGTTGCGGGGGACCACCGTGCGGTACACCTTGTCCCCGAAATGTGCGAGCAACTGCTCGGCCACTTCGTTGGCCAGGTTGTTGCGGGCATCGAACATGGTGCGCAGCAACCCTTCCACCTGCAGGTCGGGATTCACGGTGGCCCGGATATGTTCGATGGTCTCCAGCAGGGCCGTCAGACCCTCCAGGGCGTAGTATTCGCACTGGATGGGAATCAGCACCCCGTCGGCGGCCGCCAGGGCGTTGATGGTGAGCATGTTGAGAGCCGGCGGACAGTCGATGAGCAGATAGTCGTAGTCGCCGCGGATGGCGTCCAGAACGTGACGCAGCCGCAGTTCCCGGTCGCCCATGTCCATCAACTGCACTTCGGCGGCGGTGAGGTCGCTGTTGCCCGGCAACAGGCTGTAGCCGGCGGACTCGGCGTCGACCACGGCGGCATGCACGTCGGTTTCACCCAACAGCACGTCGCAGCCGGTGAGCTCCAGGTCGTGCTTGTCCACGCCGCTGCCCATGGTGGCGTTGCCCTGGGGATCCAGGTCCACCACCAGCACCCGGCGGCGGGTGGCCGCCAGGGAGGCGGCCAGATTCACACAGGTGGTGGTCTTGCCCACGCCCCCTTTCTGGTTGGTGATCGCTATGATCCTGCCCATGACGAGTCCCGCGCGGACCGGTGCGCATTGACGCAAGAGAATGGAGATTGGCCGGCCACCCGGTGATTCTGCCACAGACTGGCGCAGGGAGCCGAATTATCCACCGCTCAGCCGGGTGCGAACGCATCGCCGCCCGCCGCTCAACGGGGCGGGCAGTCAGACAGGGGACGTGAAAAGCCACCGACGGCGGCGGCCCGGGGAAGCGCTGCACAGACCGCAACGGGGCCTGTATGGCGCTGTGCTAAGCGTGCGCCTCCATAATCACCAGGTGGCGCTGGGCCTGCAGCTCCGGAATCTCCAGCGCCACCACATCGCGGACCAGATCCCGGTTGGGCAGGGATTCGACTTCGGCCACCGGATAGACACCCTTCATGGCGATCAGACACCCCTCGGGGCTGCACAGACGGGCGGCCTGCTCGTAGATTTCACCCAGGGACGAAAAGGCCCGCGAGATAACGGTATCGTAACGGGACTCCGGCGCGTACTCCTCGATGCGGGCATGCTCCACGCGCACGTTGGTGAGCTTCAGCTCGGCCACCGTCTGGCGCACGAAACGCAGCTTCTTGCCGCTGCTGTCCAACAGCACCAGCTGCCAGTCCGGCCGGGCAATGGCCAGAGGGATGCCCGGCAATCCGGCGCCGGTGCCGATATCCAGCACGTTCGGCCCGCGCACGTAGGGCAGCGCCGCCAGGCTGTCCAGGATGTGGCGGGTCACCATGTCCGGAGGCTTGCGCACGGAGGTGAGGTTATAGACCCGGTTCCATTTGGCCAGCATGGCCACGAACTGCAGCAGCAGCATCTGCATGTCCGTGGTGAGATCCACACCCAGGGTGCGGGCACCCTGGTCCAGCATCGCTTCCATTGCCATGGTCAATCCCTCGCCGTGTCAGTCCGCTGTTGCGATCCGCACCCCGCGCATTCCACTCGCGGGACGGGGCTGTGGTCACGCGCTCTTACACTGCCTGTCGCCGTTCTTCTTCAGGTACACCAGCAGCAGGGAAACCGCGGCCGGCGTCACCCCGGGGATGCGGCCCGCCTGCCCCACGGTGGCGGGGCGATGACGCGCCAGCTTCTCGCGCACTTCCGTCGACAGGCCCCGGATGGCCTGGTAGTCCATGTCCGCCGGCAACGGCTGTTCGTCCTGGCGGCGGTGGCGTTCGATCTCGGCCTGCTGGCGTTCAATATAGCCGGCGTACTTGGCCTGCACTTCCACCTGCTCGGCCACCTTCGCGTCGGCGTCGGCCGTGCCCACCGCCGCCAGGGCCGTGAGCGCCCGGTAGCTCACCTCGGGCCGGCGCAGCAGATCCAGGGCGCGCTGCTCGCGGGTCAGCGGCGCGCCCAGCAGGGCCCCGACCGCGTCGTCATCCACACCGGGACGCAGCCACGTGTCCTGAAGACGCTGACGCTCGTGTTCGATGGCCTCGCGCTGGCGCTCGAACGCCTGCCAACGGGTGTCGTCCACCAGGCCCAGATCCCGCCCGGCGGGCGTCAGGCGCAGGTCCGCGTTGTCTTCGCGCAGCAGCAGGCGATATTCGGCGCGGCTGGTGAACATGCGGTAGGGCTCGCTGGTGCCGCGGGTGATCAGGTCGTCGATGAGTACGCCCAGGTAGGCCTGATCCCGACGCGGACACCAGGGCTCCAGCCCGGCGCTCTTGCGGGCCGCATTCAGACCGGCCAGCAGCCCCTGGGCGGCGGCCTCCTCATAGCCGGTGGTGCCGTTGATCTGGCCGGCGAAGAACAGACCGTCGATGAACCTGGTTTCCAGGGAATAGCGCAGGTCCCGGGGATCGAAG
Source organism: Gammaproteobacteria bacterium (assembly GCA_035266965.1). GTDB lineage: Bacteria > Pseudomonadota > Gammaproteobacteria > DATFLG01 > DATFLG01 > DATFML01. The sequence goes on along the minus strand of DATFML010000186.1, from coordinate 4,191 downwards.
AAGTCGTATTCGATGGCATAACCCGGGCGGGTGATATGAGCCTGTTCGAACCCGGGAATGGCGTGCACCAGCTCGCACTGCACGTCGAACGGCAGGCTGGTGGAAATGCCGTTGGGATAGACCTCATGGGTGTCCAGCCCCTCGGGTTCCACGAAGATCTGATGGGAATCGCGCCCGGCGAAGCGCACCACCTTGTCCTCGATGGACGGACAGTAGCGCGGACCCGCCCCTTCGATCACCCCGGCGTACATGGGCGAACGGTCCAGCGCGGCGCGAATGATGTCGTGCGCCCGCCCGTTGGTGCGGGTGATGTGACAGCTCACCTGGCGGGGATGCTCTTCGGCGCTGCCCAGATAGGAAAACACCGGCACCGGCTCATCCCCCGGCTGGGACTGCAGGTTTTTGAAGTCGATGGTACGGCCGTCGATGCGCGGCGGCGTGCCCGTCTTCAGGCGCTCGACCCGCAGCGGCAGCTCCCGCAGCCGGCGGGACAGGGCATTGGCGGGGGGATCTCCGGCCCGGCCGCCCTCGTAGTTGGACATGCCGATGTGGATGCGACCGCCCAGGAAGGTCCCCACGGTCAGCACCACCGTCCGGGCGGCAAAGCGCAAGCCCATCTGGGTGACCACCCCGGTGACCCGGTCCTGCTCGACGATGAGGTCGTCCACCGCCTGCTGGAACAGCACCAGGTTGGGCTGGCTCTCCAGGGCGGCACGCACGGCGGCCTTGTACAGGACCCGGTCGGCCTGGGCGCGGGTGGCCCGCACCGCCGGGCCCTTGCTGGCGTTGAGCAGCCGGAAATGGATGCCGGCCCGGTCGGCGGCCCGCGCCATCAGCCCGCCCAGGGCGTCGATCTCCTTGACCAGATGGCCTTTGCCGATGCCGCCGATGGCGGGGTTGCAGCTCATCTGGCCCAGGGTTTCGATGTTGTGGGTCAGCAGCAGGGTGCGCGCGCCGGTACGCGCCGCGGCCAGAGCGGCCTCGGTACCGGCATGTCCGCCGCCTACCACAATGACATCGAAGTGGGTCTGATAGCGCATGGATTCGGTCCAGTGAAACCTGCCTATCTTAGGCCAGGGCAGCGAAATACGCTAATGTAGAGGCCGGCTCGCCCGAGAGGTTCCCGCGGGAACAGATGCGGCTTCGAATGCCCGGGCGGGCGACGCCGCTGAAGGGCTTCCCGCAACGGCGAGCGCTATCACCATCACTTGCCGATGCAGAAGCTGGAGAAGATGCGTCCCAGCAGATCGTCGCTGGTGAATTCCCCGGTAATCTCACCCAGAGCCTGCTGGGCCTGGCGCAGCTCTTCGGCCAGCAACTCCCCTGCCCGGCTCGTTTCCAGCCGGCGACGTCCCTCGTCCACATGGCCGCGGGCGCGGGCCAGCGCGTCCAGGTGCCGGCGTCGGGCCATGAAGGCGCCTTCGGCGGATTCCCGGTAACCCATAACGGACTTGAGATGGTCGCGCAGCCCGTCGAGACCGTCACCGGTGCGCAGGGACAGGTGAATGCGGGCGTCGGAAGCAGCACCGGTCACCGCCGGCGGGTGCCCGCTCAGGTCGATCTTGTTGTACACCACCGTGCGGGGCAGTTGGACGGGCAGTCGACGCACGATGGCATCCTCTTCCTCCCCCCATCCCAGGCGGTCGTCCACCACCAGCAGCAGGCGGTCGGCCCCTTCGATGGCCTGCCACGCGCGGCGAATCCCCTCGCGCTCCACCGGATCGGCGCTGTCGCGCAGGCCGGCGGTGTCGACGATATGCAGGGGCATGCCGTCCAGCTGCACATGCTCGCGCAGCAGGTCGCGGGTGGTGCCGGGAATGTCGGTGACGATGGCGCTGTCCTGACCGGCCAGCGCGTTCAGCAGACTGGACTTGCCGGCGTTGGGGCGCCCGGCAATGACCACCGTCATGCCTTCGCGCAGCAGACAGCCCTGCCGGGCACCGGCCTGCAGCTCGTCGAAGCTTTCGATGATGGCCGTGAGCCGGTCGGCCACGGCCTGATCGGCGAGGAAGTCCACCTCCTCTTCCGGAAAGTCGATGGCCGCTTCCACGTACATGCGCAGGCTGATCAGACGTTCCACCAGCGCGTGCACGCGCCGGGACAGTTCCCCCTGCAGGGAGCCGGCGGCGGCCCGTGCCGCCTGGGCGGTATCGGCGGCAATGAGGTCGGCCACCGCTTCAGCCTGGGCGAGGTCCAGCTTGCCGTTGAGGAAGGCCCGCTCGGAGAACTCTCCCGCCCGCGCCGGCCGCGCGCCCAGGGCGAGGACGCGCGCCAACAGCAGATCGAGCACCACCGGCCCGCCGTGAGCATGCAGCTCCAGCACATGCTCGCCGGTGAAGGAATGAGGCGCCTGGAAGTACAGGGCCAGACCCTGATCGATGGGCGCACCGTCGTCGCCGCGGAAATGTCGGAACGCGGCGTAGCGGGGCGCCGGCAGTCCTCCCAGCAGCGCTTCGCCGATAGGGGGCACCGCCGGCCCGGACAGACGCACGATACCGACCCCCCCCTGGCCGGACGCGGTGGCTATGGCGGCAATGGTGTCGACGGCGTCGGCAGTCATGGGTTCGATGGGTATAACGGGACAAACGCGCGAAGCTGCCATTAGACGCGCCGGGGGCGCGCCAGGCAAGGGACCGTCAAGGGCAACGGCGCTGGAAACGGGCGGTGCGGTTTGCCGGCGACGGCGCGGCGGGAACTGCCACGGCAGGGCGGCCGATCGGCGGGCGCGTGGATTGATGGATTGCGTGCAGCGCAGCCCGACGGGTTTCCCACATCATCGGCGGGTTCGCGCCTCCTTACCCGGCGGGTGCGGCCCTGTCGGGCCGCCCGAACCGCAGCGTGCGAGGCGCGGGAGACGAGTTCGTCAGGTCTTCTTGGAACTCTGCTCCATGCGCCGTGTGATGATGTACTGCTGGGTGATGGACAGGGCGTTGTTGGTCACCCAGTACAGCACCAGGCCCGCCGGGAAAAAGGCGAAGAACACGGTGAAGGCGATGGGCAGGATCATCATCATGCGCTTCTGGAGCGGATCCATGGGCGTCGGATTGAGCCAGTTCTGACCCACCATGGTCAGCCCCATGACCACCGGCAGAATGAAATACGGATCGGGCGCGGACAGGTCGTGGATCCAGAGCACCCACGGGGCCTGGCGCAGCTCCACACTGTCCAGCAGCACCCAGTACAGGGCGATGAAGACCGGGATCTGCACCACGATGGGCAGGCAGCCGCCCAGGGGGTTGATCTTCTCGGTCTTGTACATCTCCATCATGGCCTGGTTCAGGCGCTGCTTGTCGTCGCCGTAGCGTTCCTTGAGCGCCTTCATGCGCGGACCGAGTTTGCGCATCTGGGCCATGGAGCGGTAACTGGTTTCCGACAGCTTGTAGAACACCGCCTTGATGAGGACGGTGAGCACGATGATGGCCCATCCCCAGTTGCCGAACAGGTTGTGCAGCTTGGAAAGCAGCCAGAAGATCGGCTCGGCCAATACGGTCAGGTAACCGTAATCCACCGTCAGCTGCAGGCCCGGCGCCACCGAGGCGAGGGTGTTCTGCAGTTTGGGTCCCACGTACAGACGTGACTTGAACACATGGTCGGCGCCGGGCGCGATGGTCACCGGCGGGGCGATCAGGCCGATGACGTAGCGGGAGTGGGACAGCACCTTGGTGTAGTAGTGATCGTCCTGGTCGGGGGGCGGGATGATGGCGCCGAGAAAATAGTGCTCGGTCATGCCCGCCCAGCCGGCCTTGATGGTGCGCGCCAGATTGCTCTTGGTCATGTCCTCGAAGGACACCTTCTGGTACTTGTCCTTGGGGCTGTAGATCACACCGCCCATGTAGGTGTGGACGAAACGGGTCGCACCGGGCAACGCGATCTGGGTGCGCTGCAGCTGACGGTAGGCGCGGCCGGTCCAGGGTTTGGAGGTGCCGTTGCGCACCTTCTGCTCCAGGCCGACGACGTAGCTGCCGCGATGGAAGGTATAGATCTTGGTGACCTTCACGCCGTTGGGCGCGGTCCACACCAACGGCACCTTGATCTCGTTCTGGCCGGCGGCCAGCGTGTAATCCTGGCGCTGGGCCTTGTACACCACGTGGTGGGTGGGCTGCGGCCCGTCGTTGGTGACCAGCCCGGACTGCGCCACGAAAATGTTGGGCAGCTTGTCGTTCATCAACTCGAACGGCATGCGGGGCTTGT
>DATFML010000185.1:0-3464 GCA_035266965.1 Gammaproteobacteria bacterium | reverse complement strand
CCCCTGTGGCTGGCCAGGGCGCTGCGCAAGCTGGAAAGCGCCAACCATGCGCATCCCATGCAGACGGCCGCGCGTAACCCGGCCACCGCGCACCTGTTCATCGTCAATCCCTTGAGCGGCGCCAAGCTCGCCCACCTGTTCTCGACCCACCCGCCCACGGAAGACCGGATCCGACGCCTGGAACAGATGGCCGGACACTGACGGCAAGCCGTCCGCCGTCAGTTGCCCGGCCTGGCCAGCCCGCGGCACCCCTCGATGAGTGGCGCGCCGGCAGCGCCTGGCAAATCCAGCTCGCAAACCCGGACCCTGCGCGCCGTTCCCGTTTCGACCGTCGCGCGTCCAACCGTAAAGTCCGGCCGACAGCAGTCGCTAACCGGATCAGGAACGGTGATTGCACGCTGCCTCCGCCCCACTCTGCAGCAGCTGGGACGCTGCGGCTGATGCCATTTTCACTGCCGTCGATTGCAATAGGAACTCCACTCATGAAGGGAATCGACCCACAGGCGGCCGGCCACTCGGCCACCGTCATTGCGATCACCTCCGGCAAGGGCGGGGTGGGAAAGAGCAATGTCGCCGCCAATCTCGCCATCACGCTGGCTCAGTCGAACGCGCGGGTCGTCCTGTTGGACATGGACCTCGGACTGGCGAACGCCCATGTGCTGCTGGGTATGAGCTCACAGGCCAGCCTGGGCGACGTGCTCGCCGGCACCAAATCCATTGAGGAAGTCGCCGTCCCCGGGCCGGGCAACATCACGGTGGTCCCCGGCGGCGCGGCTGACGAAGAGCTCGCCAACCTGTCATCGTTCGCGCTACGGCGCCTGCTCAACAGCCTGAAGGGCCTCTGTCGTTCCTTCGACTATGTGATCATCGATACGGCCGCCGGGTTGTCCCGCAATACTCTGAGTTTCGCCACGGCCTCGGATGTCGTGGTGGTGGTCACCACCCCGGAACCGACGGCACTGCTGGACGCCTATGCGGTATTCAAGAGCCTGAAGACCACCTCCGATCCCACCCTCCATCTGCTGATCAACATGGCGCGCACCCCACAGGAGGGTAAGCAGGCCATACGACGGCTGGATACGGTGATCCGGTCGTTCTGGCATGTGCCTTTGGAGAACACGCACTGCGTGCCTTTCGATGGGGCCATCGGGGACGCGGTAAGGGCGCGCAGGCCGGTAAACCTCGCCTACCCCAACTGCCCGGCGGCAAGAAGCATCCGGGCTTTTGGCGAAAAGATACTGCACCAGGACGTGCCCAATCACGGCTGTCTGCAGAACGAACAATCGCTGCTCGGGCGTCTGTTCCAGACATTGAGTGCCAGCGTATAGGGCGCTCGCCGGCGCTTTAGAGCAGCGGACCGGGCCGCTACCCCGCCGTTGCCGCAACCACCCAGACGGGGAATGCAGGCTTGATCCGTCGAAGATCCCCCGCCGGCGGGAGCGCCTTACGGGTAGCGTTTCAGACGAAACACCCTGTCCGACGGCGTGCGTGGAATCACGATGTGCACGAAGTGGGTGGTATTGCGCTTCAGCCAACGGGACTCCGGCGTGTCCGCATCCTGACGGTGCACGGTGAGCGTGCCTTTGGCACCGGTGCGGTAGTCGCTGAAGTAGCTGACGTTGGCGCCCACGGGATTGGCCGACACGCTCATGTCCAGTACCTTCGCCACCTGGCCCCGAATGTGGTCGTAGTAGTTTTTCACCAGGTCGGTACGGTCCACGTACAGACAGCGCAGGGCGTTGTCGGCCCCGTTCACGTGCACGTCTTCCAGCACCTGGCGGTGGAAGTAGACGGTGGAATCGCTGCCCCGCTCCTGTTCCGGCCCTGAAAACTCCAGAAAGTAGTCTCCCACCTGCTGGCCGTGATTGTCGGTAACCCGTACGTTGATCTGCAGGAACTGATGGAACAGGTCGGCGGGCTGGTCGTCCGCGAACACCCGGCTGCGCCGGGCGTCGTCGGTGAGCGCGGCCGTCTGCTCCGAGATGGCGGTCCATTCGTCCGCCATGGCCTGGTAGGTGTTGCGGCTGTCACAGGAAAGAGCCGCCAGGATGAGCTCGCAGAGACGCGCCTGTGTTGCGGGGTCGACGCGCACGTCCGGCTTGTCGGGACTGATGATGGACGCATGGGTGCGGTCCGGCAGAACGGCGAAGGGAAACGGATCGGGCTGGCGCAGCCGCCAGGGCGTGAGGCGCGGCTCGGCCTCGTCCACCGAGAAATCGATGGTCATGCCGCGGGTATTGAGGTTTGCGGCCGGCACCCGCACCGTGCCGTCGGAGCCGTTCTCGTTGATGATCTGGCGAAGCGTGCCGGGGTACGGATGGGAGCCCACGATCACGAAGGGCCACACGCCGTCGGCACCGTACAGCGCCGGCGCCGATTGGGCGTCCGGCGGCACGAACAGGTCGCGCTGCACCAGGTCCCATTGATACGGGGAAGACAGCTCCAGCGCATCCAGCATGCGCTTGCCGGTGTGGAACCAGTTGTTCCAGCCCTTGACCAGGCGCCCCAGCATGCTCTGGCCCATGGAAGCCAGTCGCGAACCGAAGTTCGCGGGGGCCAGCATCACCAGCCGTCGGGCCGGACATTGACCGATGTCGCCGCTGTAACAGGCGCTGATCCATTCCCGCACCACCAGGCCGCCCGTGCTGTGGACGATCAGATCGAACTCCGGGGCCAGCTCGCCACTGGCGATGCGATCCCGCACCACCCGATCCATGCGCTGGGCGACGTCGGGAACCGCCACATCATCATCCAGGGAGATATAGTCGCCAAGCCACAGGGGCACCGGCTGATAGCCGTGTTCCTGCAGGAATTTGGCCAGCGGCCGGAACGAGCGGGATGTGTCGCTCCAGCCATGGACGATCACCACCTGTCTCATGCGCTTCTCCCTGTGCTTGCCGCCGTCCCTGTGGCGTTCGTCCAGGCCGCGCGCCGTTCCCGCCGGCCGCTCGAGCGCCACTCTGTCCGCCTCATACCGCCGTGGCGGCGTTGCGTTCCGACGTCGGTTTCGACCGCCGACCCCGCGGTGCCCGGCGGCACAGAGCACCCGACATGCCGTAATACATGCGATCGCCGCCGGCCCCGTACGGGCCGACGGTGAGAACCGCACGGGTCGTCAGAAATCGGGATCCATGATCATTTCGGGCCAGAAGACCTTCTCCGGTTCCTTGGCCTGCAGGGCCTGGGCCTGCTTGCGGGCCTCGCCGTAGGTCAGTTCCTCATCGAAGTGGCCGCGCTGGAAACCGTACTTGAGCTTCCACCCTATCCGGTAACCCTTGTCCGAATCCCGATGGATGAGTGGATCGGCGCGGTTGATGAACGTGTTTGCCATGGGACCGTCCTCCATGAATCGCATCTTGTCGCAAGTGTCGACCGGGCTACGAGTTGCCCTGCCGCGGAGCCGGGGTCGTACCCGTCGGCGCCTGGGAGTGTGCCCCAGTCATCGGGCGCTGACCAGTGTCGAT
>DATFML010000184.1:0-16396 GCA_035266965.1 Gammaproteobacteria bacterium | reverse complement strand
GCTGGCCATACCCATGCTGTTGCTGCTGGCCAACCCCCGCCGGCAGGCGGCGGGGGCGGCAGAGGCGCCGGCGCTGGAGTGAACGGAGGACTTGTTTAAAGCGTGGGCCGCTCGGCGCCGCGGAACGTGCGTTCGTGCTTTGCCTGATCGTCCAGACAACGGCGCGCTGTCGGTTGGGCCAGCAGTCGCCGGTATTCGATCTCCTGCCCGCAATCCACACAGTAGCCATAGTTGCCTTCCGCGACACGCTGCAAAGCCGCCTCGATCTCGTGAACCTCTTCCACGTGGTGACTGAGCTGCGAATGATCGAGATCCTCGAGCAGGGTGGCGACCGATTCGTCCTCCAGGTCGTGAACCGCTCCCGCCAGTTCCGTGTAGGACGGCTTGTCGGCGTCCAGCAACTGCCGGCGTATGGATTCCAGCAGGCCGGTTCGACGCTCCCTCAGTGCGGATTTCAACTGCTGCAACTGCGTATTGGTGAGTTCCATGGCCATTTCGCCTCCATGCGGTGGTTCCCACTGTCTGCGACTTTTCAAATCGTCGCCGGTTCCAGACGGGTTCGACAGCGCGAAGCGTTTCACAGTGCCGTACTCCGGCACCCATGGACTGCACTCCCGACAGGACGTCCGTCCGCGTGCCCGGCTCGGAACGCAAGAAAACGGTCAATTCGCGGATGCGAATTTACATAAGCTTTACAATACATTGATGTTTCTTCCGATCGCAATAACTCGGTCACGTTTCCCGCGTAGATTGCCGGCCTGCAAGTCACGACGGCTTGCGGAGATACCAACTCAACAGTCTCGGGAGGAACTTGATGAACGCGCTTCAGAATGCTTCGTTCAGACCGAACAAACTCGTCGCTGCGCTCGCACTGGGGGTTGCATTGCAGGCCGGCGGCACCCCCTTGTATGCCGCGGACGGCTTTCAGCACACGGCGACGCCTATCAAGCACGTGGTCGTCATCTTCCAGGAAAACGTGTCTTTCGATCACTATTTCGCGACCTATCCCCATGCGGCCAACAAGGCCGGTGAGCCGCGTTTCGTAGCCCGCCGGGGCACACCGTCCGTGAACGGCCTCACCGAGGATCTGCTTAACGACAACCCGAACGCCGCAAATCCCTACCGGCTGGATCGTTCCCAGGCGCTGACCTGCGACATGGATCACCGTTACGCCGACGAACAGAAGGCCGCCGATGCGGGATTGATGGACAAGTTCGTGCAGAGCACCGGCGCGACCTACAACAGCTGCGATCCCACGCAGGTGATGGGCTACTACGACGGCAACACGGTGACCGCGCTCTGGAACTACGCCCAGCACTTTGCCATGAGCGACAATTCGTTCGGCACCACCTACGGCCCGTCCACGGTCGGAGCCCTGAATCTGGTTGCCGGTCAGACCCACGGAGCGAGCCCCGCCGACGTGACCAACGACACCGCCAACGGTACCGTTATCGGCGATCCCAATCCGGCCTACGATGACTGTTCCGGCGGTACGACCGTGGCCATGACCGGCAGGAACGTGGGCGATCTGCTCAACGCCAAGGGTGTGACCTGGGGCTGGTTCGAGGGCGGCTTCCGTCCCTCCAGCCGCAAGCCGGACGGCACGGCGGTGTGCGGTTCCAAGAGCGCCAACATCGGCGGGCAGATGGTGTCCATGTACAGTCCCCACCATGAGCCGTTCCAGTACTACCCGCAGACCTCCAACCCGCACCATCTGCCGCCCAGCTCGGTGGCCATGATCGGCCACACCGACCAGGCCAACCACCAGTACGACCTGAGCGATTTCTGGAGCGCGGCCAAGGTGGGCGACATGCCCGCGGTGAGCTTCCTGAAGGCGCCCATGGCCCAGGACGGCCACGCCGGCTATTCCGATCCCCTGGACGAGCAGACCTTCATTGTCGATACCATCAACCGCCTGGAGAAGATGCCCCAGTGGAAGAATACGGCGGTCATCATCGCTTATGACGACTCGGACGGCTGGTACGACCACGTACTGGCGCCCGTGGTGAACCAGTCCGACGACTCCGCCTACGATAACCTGACCGGGCCCGGCACCTGTGGGTCGGCCAAGGAAGGTGCGTACATGGACCGTTGCGGTTACGGTCCGCGTCTGCCGCTGTTGGTGGTGTCGCCCTGGGCCAGGGTCAACTACGTCGATCACAGCGTGACTGATCAGTCCTCCATACTGCGGTTCATCGAGGACAACTGGCACCTGGGCCGTATCGGCGACCAGTCGTTCGACGCCAAAGCCGGTAGCCTGGACAATATGTTCAACTTCGCCGGCCGGCATCATGCCCACCGGTTGTTCCTGAGTCCGTCCACCGGCGAGCCCGCGCGGGGCGACGACCGTCGCCGCGACGGCCGCCGCGACCGCTTCTAGGCGACTCGTCAGGTCCCGGTGGCGGGCCCGGAGGCGTTGGCGCCTCCGGGCCCGCTTTATTTTTCGGGGCCGCCAGGCTACCCGCAATATGAAACCCGCCGGAGCGGGTTGGAGAAGATGTGATGCCGGAGGGAGCCACGGAACGTCATCGACTATAGTCCGCTGACGGGAACGAATTGCCGAATCCCACGGTCGCACTGTAAGGACAAGGAGGTGTCGCCATGACCCGCATACTCATTCTCTACTACAGCATGTATGGGCATATCGAAACGATGGCGCGCGCCGTCGAACACGGCGCAGCGCGGGTGCCGGGCACGGAAGTCGATGTGAAGCGGGTGCCCGACCTCGTGCCCGAAGATGTGGCGCGGGCGGCAGGGGCGAAACTGGAGCAGTCGGCGCCGGTCGCGGCGCCCGGCGAGCTGGCCGATTACGATGCGGTGATATTCGGCACGCCCACGCGCTTTGGCAATATGTGCGCCCAGATGAGGAACTTCCTCGACCAGACCGGGGGGCTCTGGCAGACGGGTAAATTGATTGGCAAGGCGGCCGGCGTCTTTTCCAGCACCAACACCCAGCATGGCGGGCAGGAGACCACGATCGTCTCCTTTCACACGACCCTCCTGCACCTCGGGTTCGTGGTGATCGGCGTGCCTTATTCGGCCCAGGGCCTGTTCGAATGCGGCGAGATCAGCGGCGGCTCCCCCTATGGTGCCACCACCATTGCCGGGCCCGACGGCAGCCGTACGCCGTCGGAGAACGAACTGGAGATCGCCCGTTTCCAGGGCGAACACGTGGCGCGCATCGCCGTGAAGCTTGCCGGTGCCGAGTAGAGCCAACGTTACGCCGCCTGCAGCAGGATCTGCGGACCTGTCGGACGGCCAGGGGGCGGGCGTACTGTTGTGACCGCTCGCTTTCCTGCGAACCTCTGCACAGGGCCCTGAAGCGGCTCTCACGGTGTTGCAAACGGGTCCGCAATGCTCTGTATCCGTTGTAAACGGTGCCTCCTTGCCCCTTGTGATCGCCCCCTTGATGGACCTGTGCAGAGCTTCCCCCACAGTAGAGTGGGTCAGCCTATTTTGCGTTACTCGCGAAGCGGCACATGACCGCTGTTTGCGGTGGGCGGGATGGCACACGGCAGGTGCATTGCAGCGCAGACAACGCGCCTGACCCACCCTGCGTTAGATGTGCATCCAATAGGCCAGTGCCATTGGCCCCGGGACTCGATGGTGCCGACGTCTACGCCGCCAGGGTGCAGATGGCCTCGGGCTCCTGCAGGACCAGCACGATGCTCTCGTTGGCAAAGAACTGGTAGTGAATGCCGTCATTCGCGGAGTAGCCGATCATCATATCCTGACCGAGGACCAGTTTGCCCACGTGCGGATCGATGACCACGGCGCCTTCCACGGGGGCCTTGTAGACGCCCAGTTCGCACAGCCGGCGCAGGTGCTCCAGCTGCACCATATCCGTTCCCTCGTAGCGGCGAAACAGACTGTTGTACAGGCCCGGCGAGGCTGCCAATGCGTAGGGGCCGCGGTACCCGGACTGTTCGAGCCGGTTCACGGCACCCAGCACGTCATCAAGCGCGCGTTCCACCTGGTTCCAATCGCCGGCTTTTGCCTCGTGGCGTCCCTGGGCGGTCAACAGGCCTTCCAGGCCGAATTTGGGCTCGCCGTAGTAGATGAACTCCTCTTCCCGGCGCGCAACCGCTTCTGCGGCGTCTTCCGCCGCCGTCAGATCGAGTATCTGACCCATGTTCAGGTAGGCCTCCACCCGCCGCACGCTCAGTCCGAAAGTCCGGCGCACGATCGGCAGGGGAATGGCGCGCCCGGCCACGGCGCCGGCCTCTTCAGGACCGGGGTCGCGACAGTAGTAGTCCGCGCCGATCTCCACTGACGTCAGCCCGATGCCGTAGGGACCGTCCAGGTCCAGAAAGCGGCGTCCGGTGAGCATGTCACGGGCGGCGTTCTGCGCGGCGGCGTCGATTTTCCCCCAGAACTCGTCCGGTAACGGGGCCTGGGCGCGGTTCAAGTAGCTCATATCAGACTCCTTTCAATGAACCGATGGTGCTGATCGGCGTGCGGTCCGTCGCGGATTCCGGCGCTTCACCGGCCGTCTGTTCCTCGGCCGCCGTGATGGAACCCGATTTGAACAGATAGGTGCGCAACTGCAGGTCGAAGTCCTCACTGCTGCGACGCAGCCACTCCAGCACCATGCAGGCGTGCTCTATCTCCTCGCGCATGTTGTGCCGCAGCACTTCGCGCAGGCTGTCTTCCCGGGAGGCTTCGGCACGTTGCTGATACCAGTCGACCGCCTCCAGTTCCTCCTGCAGAGACACCAGCGCCCGATGCATGTCCCGAACGTTGTCGGACATCGAATCCGGGGCTTCGTGAAGATCCGTACTTGAGTCAGCCATCGCAAATTCCCTGTCAGCGTGGACTTGGTGAGTGTTGTGAGCTCCTGTTGTGTCGAGTGTAGTCAAGGGGGCATTGGCCGCAAACCCGACGGTACCCGCGTATTTCCGCCGGCAGCACCCCTCAGGGTGCCGGCTGTCGGCGGGGGCAGTAGTAGGATGTACGCCCGCCCACTTTGAGAATGCCCAGGGTGGTTCCGCAGCGCGGACAGACAGCGCCCGGGTGTCGGTGGGGAGTGAGGAAGGTGCCGGGGAAGCGTTGCGGATCTGCGCCGTCTTCGATGGCTTCGTGGAGCACCCTGTTCAAGGCCCGCCGCAGCCGGTGGCGCTCGGCCCCGGACAGTTGCCGGACCTCGCAGCGTGGATGGATACCCGCCTGGAACAGTATTTCGTCGCTGTACACGTTGCCGAGTCCGGCGATGACGTGCTGATTCATCAGCAGGGATTTGATGTGCCCGCGGCGGCTCCCGAGCGTTTCGTCGAATTGACCCGGGTCCATGTCCATGGCGTCCGGTCCGAGATCTTTCAACCTGATGAACTCAGCCGGCTCGTCGGTGATGTCCACTAGTCCAAGACGCCGACGGCTGTTGTAGACGAGCGAGTAACCGTTGTCGAAGTCGATGCGCAGCGCATTGTGGCCGGGATCGTCTTCTTCGTGCTTGAAATAGCGCAACAGGCCCGTCATACCGAAATGCAGCACCAGCGCGCCACCGCGCCGCAGTACCGCAAACAGATACTTCCCGTGTCGCTGCGAGCGTTCAAACCGCGCGCCGTCCAGCACCCGCCGGAGCCGGCTGGCCGTTGTCCTCCCCAGTATCCGCTCGTCACGCAGGTCCACGCGCTCGACGGTCTTGTGCAGACTGGTGGCGTCCAGGTAGCGCTTGAACACTTCCACATCCGGCAACTCGGGCATCTCCCAAGCCTCCCCCTCGGAGGAACTCCGTACCGGTCCGGTGCCGGCCAGGGACATGCTGGACAGGGTTTGGCACCCTGACTAGCATTTCACAACAAACTATGGTTGGCGTTGCCCGTCGGGGCAAGCCGGGAGGTGCTTGGTGGCGCTGGAACCGGTTCGAGTCGAGCCTGAGCACGCGGTATTGCTGGTGGTGGACATGCAACCGGATTTTCTGCCCGGCGGCGCGCTCGCGGTACGCGAAGGCGACCGCCTGGTCGAACCGTTGCAGCGGTTGATGACCGACGGTCCGTTCGACCTGCAGATCGCCACCCAGGACTGGCACCCGGCGGGCCATATATCTTTCGCCAGCAGCCATCCGGGCCGCAAGCCCATGGATGTCATCGACTTGTACGGCCACGAGCAGGTGCTGTGGCCCGACCACTGCGTGCAGGGCAGCGCCGCTGCCGAACTGCACCCCCATCTGCCCTGGAAGCGCGTCGCCGCCATCGTCCGCAAAGGCACCGACCCGGAAGTGGACTCCTACAGCGCTTTTCGCAACAACTGGAACCCTGTCGGTGAACGGCCCCCGACGGGGTTGGGCGGCTATCTGCGCGAGCGGGGTATCAGTGACGTATTCCTGTCGGGGCTGGCGCGGGATTACTGCGTGCTGTGGACGGCGCGGGATGCGGCTGCCGCCGGCTTTACCGTGTGGGTGTTATGGGATCTGACCCGGCCCGTGGATCCCGACGCGGACGCCGGTGTGCGCGCCGAACTTTCGGGGCTGGGGGTGGCCCTCATCGAGGCCGAGCAGCTGCGTGGGCCATGACCACAACCCGGGGCACGCTCAGGATCGGGACTTCCGGCTATCAATATCCTCACTGGCGCGGGGTCTTCTATCCGCCCGGCCTGCCGACCCGGGGTTGGTTCGCCCACTATGCCGAGCATTTCGACACCGTCGAGATCAACAACACCTTCTACCGACTGCCCGGCGCCGAGGTCTTCGACAGCTGGCGCGATCAGGCGCCCCGCGGCTTCCGGTATGCTCTGAAATTCAGTCGCTATGGCACGCATATCAAGCGCCTCAAGGATCCGCAAGAGCCCCTGCAACGGTTTCTCGAGGGTGCCGAGCGCCTCGGGACGGCACTGGGTCCGGTACTGGTACAGCTGCCACCCCGCTGGCACGTCAACGTGGATCGGTTGGCGGCCTTTGCGGCGTTGTTGCCGCGCACGCATCGCTGGGCTTTGGAGGTGCGGGATGAAAGCTGGCTGTGCCGGGAAGTGTTCGCTGTTCTGAAAGCGCATAATGTCGCCCTGTGCATCCACGATATGATCGCCGGCCATCCCAGGATGCTGACCGCCGACTTCGTCTATCTGCGTTTCCATGGCGATCACTACCGTGGATCGTACTCCCACCAGTTCCTTGTCGCCCAGGCGGATCGCATCGCCGATTATCTGGCCCGCGGCATGGACAGCTACGTCTACTTCAACAACGACGACCGGGGCTATGCCGTGGCCAACGCTCTGGACCTGAAGCGCTACCTGGCAGCGCGCATGCCCGCTGCCGGCTCATGAGCGCCCGCGGTGCGCGGATGGTGCGATGCACGGGCTGACGCCTCACCGCACCAGCAGCAGCACCGCGACCGCCGCCGCGTAAACCACCAGCACCAGGAAGCTCTCCAGTCCGATGTTGGCGATACCGTGCTTTTCCCGGCGCAGCATACCCATGAGCAGTATGCCTGTGAGCAGGATGCTCAGCGCCAGCAGAAATCCGTCCAGGGGAGACAGCGCCCCATAGATGGGCCCCTTGCGATAGGCCACATCGGACAGCCCCACGATGGTGACGTCGAAGGCGTTCCCGCCCAGGACGTCGGCCACCGCCAGGTTCAGTGCCCCGATGCGCACGGCGGTTACCGCGGTGATCAACTCGGGGAGAGAACTGGAAAGGCCGGTAAGGACGCCCCCGACCGCTGTTTCCGACAGGCCGGTGTGGCTGGCGATGGAGACGCCGGCGCGGGCAAGGACCCAACCGGCGGCACCCATGAAGGCGGAGGCGACTGCGAAGCGCAGCCACAGGCCTGTCGTGGAGGTCTCGCGATGGCGCTTGGCGCGCCGCGGCAGCAGCGTCTCCCGCGTGCGGGCGGGGTACCACATGGGCGCGGACTGGGTCTGGGACACCAGGCGGATGCCGAACCCGTAGGCTAGGATCAGCAGAAAGCTTGCCGGGTGGATATGCCACAACGCGAAGCGGGGTATGCCCATCGCCAGCAGCGGCAGGGACAGGAGCACGATCACCAGGCCGCCCATCATGAGATTCGCCGCCGATGCCGCCGCGTGCTCCAGGTTGGCGCGGCGGTATGCCATGTCCGCCACCGCCAGCAGCGCCGTCTGACCGGAGATGCTCCCCACGGCGTTGCCCACCGCAAGGTCCGGGTGCCCGCCGGCGGCGGCGGTCAGCGAGGTGACGATCTCCGGCAGCGACGTGCTGGCGCCGACGAATACCGCGCCCATGACAGCCTGGCCCATGCCGGTAAGGTCGGCGAGGCGGCTGGCGATACGGGTCATGCCGATGCCGAATACGGTAATCACTGCCGCCGCAGCGACGAACAGCATGATACTGAGGTCCAGTGGCCAGATCTGCGGGGATGTCGGGATGGCAGGATTCATGGTGGCTCCGGGCTGGCCGCGGACCTGTGGTTTCCGGACTCCGCTTGGCGTGCGGTAGCCGGTTGCTACTCACCGCGGTCGTGAACTCCGGGTGCCGCCGGGGCGTGGGCCTGGCGCCGGACTGCGGCCGGCCGGTTTCCATGCCTGTCGTTGAGGCGGCGGCGATGTCTAGAATGACAGTGTAACGTGACGAAACGGAGGCGGCCGATATGACCATGGATGCAGCCGAGCGTGCCTGGAAGCAGGCGGCAGCCGTTCTGGAACGCGATCCACGTGTGAATCTGCACAGGTACCCTTTGCAGGGACGTGTCGACCGGGGGCGGCTGGTGTTGAGCGGGTCGGTGGAAGACATCGCCGCCAAGCGGATTGTCGAGGCACTGGTGCGCAGGACCGGCGACGGTGTGGAAGTCGTCAGCCGCCTGCGCGTCACTCCATCGGAACACCGCGAAGACGGCGCCTTGAGAGACCAGGTGGTGCGCAATCTGAGCGACGAGCCCGCGCTCAGGGATACCGACCTGCAGGTGCGCCGTCAGGATGGTCTGCAAACCGTACGGCAAACCGGCAGCGGAGCGAGCGGCCTTATCGAGGTGCAAGCCGAGGACGGCACAGTGTACCTGCGCGGCCACGTGGCGAGCCTGTCCCACGGCCGGCTGGCGGAAGTGCTCGCCTGGTGGGCGGGGGGCTGTGAAGCGGTGGTCAACACCCTGCAGGTCGAGCCGCCCGAGAACGATGACGACGGGGAACTGGTCGATGCGGTACGCCTGGTCCTCGAGCGCGATCCGCTGGTGCATGCCGACCACTTCACGGTCCGTGCCAACGGCGGCGTGGTGCGGATCAGTGGTGCGGTGCGCTCCGACGAGGAAAAGCGACTGGCCGTCCTGGATGTGTGGTATGTGCCCGGGGTCCGGGATGTCGTCGATGCGGTGGAGGTGCTGGGGCCGTGACCACCTGCTTGACGACGGTCGCCAAAGCCACCGGCACCGGACCGGCCGCGGCGGTCCGGCCTGTGTGGGTCTCTTGAATTTTCCAGGAAAAGCGCCCATTTATGGAGTAGTATTTAAGACATCTCCCTGATTTTCGACGCCGTTCGGCGTCCAAGCAGTAGCAATGAGCCAGGTAACCCAAAGCAGTGCCCCGCAAGCGGCCGAGGAGCTCACCATCGATCTCGACAAGTGGCTCGATGAGGTCGGTTCGCGGCGCACCCCCGAGGAACGTGCGTTCATTCGTCGCGCCGCCGAGCGCGCCCGCGGAGCCCACGCCGGCCAGCAGCGCGCCTCCGGTCGTCCCTACCTGGAGCATGTGCTCGCCGTTGCCGGCATCCTCAACGACCTGCGACTGGATCAGGCGACCATCGCCGCCGCATTGCTGCACGACGTGGTCGAGGATACCGAGGTGACCCTCGGGGCTCTGCGTGCCGAGTTCGGCGATACCGTTGCCCAGCTGGTCGACGGGGTGACCAAGATGGGTCAGATCAGCGGCTATCGATTCGCCGATGTGGGCGAATTGAAGGGTCGCGAGCAATCCCAGGCGGAGAGCCTGCGCAAGATGCTGCTGGCCATGGTGGACGACGTGCGGGTGGTGTTGATCAAGCTCGCCGACCGGCTGCACAACATGCGAACCCTGGGTTATCTGGATCCAGACAGGCAGCGACGGATCGCCCAGGAGACCCTGGACATCTATGGGCCGCTCGCCAACCGGCTCGGAATCGGGCAGATCAAGTGGGAACTGGAGGATCTGTCGCTGCGGTACCTGGAGCCGGACACCTACAGGGAGATCGCGCGGCTGCTTGACGAGCGTCGAGTGGACCGGGAGCGCTACATCCAACGGGTACTCGGTCTGTTGAAGACCGAGCTGAACAAGGCCGGCATCGAGACGGCGGAGGTTACCGGCCGGCCCAAGCACATCTACAGCATCTGGCGGAAGATGCGTCGCAAGAACGTGGATTTCCACCAGATATTCGATATGCGGGCGGTGCGTATCCTGGTGGACGACGTGGCGCAATGCTATGGCGCGTTGGGTGTGGTGCACAGCCTGTGGCACTACATCCCGAAGGAATTCGACGACTATATCGCCAACCCGAAAGACAATTTGTACCGTTCCCTGCACACGGCGGTGATGGGCCCGGAGGATCAGACCCTGGAAATCCAGATCCGCACCCGCGAGATGCACCGGCATGCCGAGCTGGGCGTAGCCGCCCACTGGCGGTACAAGGAAGGCACGCACTTCGATCCCGGCTTCGAGCTCAAGATCGCCTGGCTGCGGCAACTGCTGGAATGGAAGGACGAAGAGCCCTCGGCCAGCGCGTTCGTGGACCGGTTCAAGTCGGAAACCGGCAGCGAACGGGTATACGTGCTCACGCCCCGGGGGCAGGTGGTGGATCTGGCCCAGGGCGCGACGCCGTTGGATTTCGCCTACGCCATCCACACCGATGTCGGACACCGCTGTCGCGGGGCCAAGGTCAACGGCCGCATGGTCCCGTTGACTTATGAGCTGCACAGCGGCGACCAGGTGGAAGTGCTGACCACCCGTCAGGGGGTCCCCAGTCGCGACTGGTTGAACCCGGGACTCGGCTATCTGCGTACGCCCCGGGCGCGCGCCAAGGTGCGTCATTGGTTCAAGCAGCAGGATCATGACAAGAACGTGGCGGCGGGCCGGGCCAGCCTGGACCGTGAGCTGCACCGGCTGGGCATCACGGGTCTGAACTTCGATCGACTGGTGCAGCGCTTTCAGTTGAACAGTCTGGATGACCTGCTGGCGGCCATCGGCGCGGGCGACATCAACAGCGGACAGATCGCCGGTGCGGCCAGCGAGCTGACAGCGCCCGCCCGGGACGAGAATCCGGTTGTCGCGCCGGCGCGGCGGCGCGAACGCCATGTTCCGGAAGGGGTGCGCATCGAAGGCGTGGGCAACCTCATGACCCATGTGGCCCGCTGCTGTCACCCGGTGCCCGACGACCCGGTAGTGGGCTACGTGACCCGGGGGCGGGGCGTCACCATACACCGCAGCGACTGCCCGAACATACTGCGTCTGAAGGCCGAGGACCGCGAACGGCTCCTGGAGGTCCAGTGGGGCGGACAAAGCCGCCAGACCTATCCGGTGGAGATCGAGGTGCAGGCCTATGATCGTCCGGGGTTGTTGCGCGACATCACCAACATACTGGCCAACGACCGGATCAACGTCATGGGCGTCAACACTGTGACCAGCCGGCAGGACTATATTGCCAGGATGCAGCTCAGCGTGGAGATCGCCGACATCGGACAGCTGAGCCGGGTGCTGGGCAAGATCGGGCAATTGCCCAATGTGCTGGAAGCACGGCGCAAGGTTTCCTAGCCGCCTGACCCCGTGCCGTGGGCCGGGCAAAGCGGGACGCGAGCGACAGGGCCCCAGCCGGCGCGCGCGCAGCCGGTATCAACGGATTCCCAGGAACAGAGGTGTGACAGTGTCCGGAGAAATCCAGTGACCGGGAACCCAAAGGCGCACAAAGGCCGCGGTGCGATAAGCAACACGGATTCCCGTTACGACGCCTACCAACGCGAGGCGGTGGACGACGGCTGGCCTGCGGACGACGACGCGTCCTGCGGGCCGGCGACGACGGTTTCAGTGGACGCGACCCGGACCGTCATCGCCAGGAACAGCTCGCCCGATGTGCCGTTCGAGCAGTCCATCAATCCCTATCGGGGGTGCGAGCACGGTTGCGTCTACTGCTTCGCGCGTCCGACCCATGCCTACCTGGGACTGTCCCCCGGTCTGGACTTCGAGACCCGCCTGTTCTGCAAGCCCGATGCTCCCCGCCTGCTGCAGGCGGAGCTGGATCGGGCGGCGTATCGGTGCCAAGTGCTGGCCCTGGGAGCCAATACCGACTGCTACCAGCCCGTTGAACGGCGGTGGCGGATCACGCGGGGGATCCTGGAGACCCTCGCCGCCTACCATCACCCGGTCAGCATCGTCACCAAGTCGGCCCTGGTGGAAAGGGACATCGACGTGCTCGCGCCCATGGCCGAAAGCGGGCTCGTGCAGGTCAACGTCTCCGTTACCACGTTGGACCCGGCGTTGGCGCGCCGGTTGGAACCCCGGGCAGCGGCTCCCCACCGTCGTCTGCAGACCATCGAACGCCTCGCCCGGGCCGGCATTCCCACCGGCGTGCTGATGGCGCCGATCATTCCCGTGCTGACCGACGCAGAAGTCGAAGGCATTCTGCGGGCCGCAGCAGAGGGGGGCGCCGGTTTCGCGGGCTATGTGCTGCTGAGGCTTCCCCTGGAAGTCAGGGACCTGTTCAAGGAGTGGCTGCAGACCCATGCGCCGCTGAAAGCGGCCCATGTGATGAGTCAGGTGCGCGGGGCGCGGGAGGGACGAGAGAACGACGCCCGTTTCGGCACGCGCATGCGCGGCAACGGCGCCTATGCAGAGCTGATCGGCCGGCGTTTCGATGTGGCACGTCGCCGTTTCGGACTGGCCTCTTCGGGGCCTGCGTTGCGTACGGACCTGTTTCGCCGTCCGGCGCGCAGCGGAGACCAGCTCGCTCTGCTGTAACCGCTTCGATCAATCCTGTTTTCTGCCGCTTTCGCGATCCCGTTCGTCGTCTTCGAACGGCAGCTGGGCGTCCTGGCGATACTTGCGCCTGCGCCCCGGCCAGAAGACATAGATCAGGACGACAATGAAAGCGACCGGGAGCCCGAACAGCCACAGATAGTGGAGGAAGGTCTCGAAGGCATGGCTGGGGTCTGACATCGGGGGCCTCGGGTGCGCTGGGGAGTTAACGGGAATTATACCTGACGGGCGCTTCTCCATGCAGGGTCCGGCGGTGTCGTTCACGCCTGCAGCTTGAGCAGCACCATGGCGGCTGCGGCCAGCACGGCTCCATACAGGAAGGTCGCCGCGGGGTGGACGTCCCACAGGGCGCCCGCCACCAGTCCGGCAGGGAGGGCGGCAATGCTGGTGGCCATGTGATAGGTGCCCAACGCCGTCCCCCGGCGGGCGGCGTCGGCAAGGTCGGCGACATAGGCGCGTTCGGTCGCTTCGACCAGGGCGTAGCTGAGCCCGAACAGAATGAACAGCGCGGTGAATGCCGCCAGAGAGTGGGCCGCCATGAAACCGATACAGACCAGCGCGAACAGACCATAGCCCATCAACAGCACGTTCCTGCGGCCGATCCGGTCGGAGAGGATGCCGGCGGGCAGGGCGAACAGCGTGAAGGAGAGATTGTACAGTCCGTAGAGCACGATGGGGACGCCGACGGCGAGCCGGCCGGAAAAGGCGCTCTCGCTGCGCAGAACGAAGAACATGTAGCTGAAATTGGCCAGTGCAAAGAGGAAGGCGACCAGCGTGAATCGGCGCAATCGCGGCGGCAGATTCCTGAAGGCCATGGTGGCGGAGGCGGGCGCCGGCCGATGTTTCCGACGTTCCCGCACGAACAGCAGAGGAAGCAGCGACAGGAACCCGATCGCACCCGCGGCCATGAAGATATGCTCGAATCCGAGGCCGAGGTTCCAATACATGACGAAGGCGATCGCGGTGCCCAGTACGGCGCCGCCACTGTCCATGGCCCGGTGGATACCGAAGCCACGCCCGCGGCGTGCCTCGGAGGTGGAGGCGGCCAACAGCGCATCGCGGGGTGCCGAGCGTACCCCCTTGCCGAAACGCTCCGCCATCCGCAGCCCGAGAACCTGGGGCCAGGAGCTCGCAAAGGCGAAAAGCAGTTTGGCGGCCGACGAGACCAGATAGCCGGCGAACACGAAGCCCTTGCGCGAGCTTGCCCGGTCCGACAGGTGGCCGGAATAGAGCTTCAGCAGGCTGGCCACACTGTCGCTGGCACCGGAGATCAATCCCACGATGAAGCCGCCGCCGCCGAGCTGGGTGATCAGCAGCGGCAGCAGCGGGAGGATGATCTTGCTGGAGGTGTCGTTGATGAAGCTCACCAGCCCCAGCAGGACGATGTTGAGGCGCCCGGTGGCCCCGTTCTCGCGCGGGGAAGTCGTCATCTTGCAGTTGCTGTCTCCACGGGGCAATAGCTGCCGTCACCCGAAAGTGTCGGCGAACCGGGCCGTGGACTCAACAACGGCGGCCCGTATCGGGCGGCGGCACTTGCCCTGACATGCAAGCTGGGCTACGGTCCCGCTCGGACCCCCGCGGCCGGCGGGGTCGGTACAAACAGGAAGGGGGATAGCGAATGAGAGTCGAGGCTCGCGGGTTGGGCGCCCTGGCAATGGCTGCGGCGTTATTGAGTCTGTCGGGATGTGCCGGTCTGGTCACTCACAAGAAAACCATTTCAATCAGCTCCAAGCCGAGCGGCGCGGCGGTGTATGCCAATGGAGCCAAAGTGGGGGAGACGCCGCTGGCCATCGTGCCGGATCAGGTTTTTCCGCCGCGGTTCGTCGGCATGTCGTACCGCGCTTTCGGGACTCTGGCGATCAGGAAAGCCGGTTGCGAGGAATACACCCGGCAGGTCAACGACTATGTGTTGTCCAAGGACATACATGTGAAGCTGAAATGCAATCCGGACTATCATCCGCCGGCGGCAGAATCATCACCGGTTGAGTCTTCCGGGAATGGCGCGTCGGGGAACGGCACATCAGGGAATGGGAAAGCGCACGACAGTGTCGCGTTCCGCCTGCGCCGGCTGGAGGCGCTCCACAAGGACGGTTTGATTACCGATCAGGAGTACCACGCCATTCGCAAGCGTATTCTGAGCGGGCTCTGAGGCCCATCCCCGCCCGGCGGATGGCCGGGGTGGTCCGACGGGCGCGGGAGCTGATGGGTCCGATGGTGAGGGCGCGCCGGGCGGCAGCGCAGCGCCGGATCCTGCACCATGCTATTTGGTTGCCATCTCCGGCACCAGTTTGGCAATTGGGCCGCCGTCGGCGGTGACGCGACCCCGGTCGATCTTCAGAGTGGAGGTCAACTGGCGGCCTCTACGCTGTAGCATGTGCTGCTCGATCAGGTTCGCAATGTGCCGCTTCGACTGTTCGGAGACGTGCCGGTCAACCACCGCGGGATCGGTGGGCACAGAGGGGTCCACTGCGGCCCGGGCGGCAAATTCTCTATCCATATAGACGCCGACGATGGATTCCACCAGCGTTTCGGGTGCCGTCAGGGTTCCCTGGCCCGAGAGACCGGCAAACAAGGTTCCGGCGACCGGGCTGCTGTCGGGTCTGTAAGTCAGCGCGAACTGCCCGTCGATAGTGCCGCCCTGCATGGTTGCCTGCAGGTTGCTGACGGTCACCGACAGGGGCGGATGGGAAACCCCCGGAGGCGCCACCCGGTTTCTGGCGGACTGGGCGGAAGCCATGGCGGGTGCCGCTCCCACAATCCGCCGCACCAGGCGTTGCAGTGTGGCATCGTTCAGGTGTGCCACGGTCACTTCGCCGCCCAGCTTGCGAATCGCCGTGCCGTCCAGCCGGATACGGCGCACTCGCCACTGGCTCCGGGCACGGCTGGTGTCGCCGTCCGGTCCGGTGGTCGCGACGATTCCCGCCGACTCGATACGCAGCCCGCCGGCAGGATCGCCGCCGGTATTGTGCAGGGCTATTCCCTGTACGAGGATCTGTTGCCGTCCGCGCCAGCGTCCGCGGGCGTCGCGATCAGCCCGGCCGGCGACGGTGGCGCTGAGCAGGCGCAACTTCCCGAACGGCCCGGAGACCCGAATACCGCCGCTGTCCAGGGCGAGCTCGTAGTGGCCCAAATCGGGGGCCGTGATCAGCGAGCCTGCCAGCCCGTCCCAGGACAGCTTCAACTGCTGTCCGTCGCCGTCGAAGCCGGCAGGCAGCGTCCCCCTGGGAATCTGCAGTTCCGTGTCGGTGGCACCGGTGAAATCGACCCGGGTCTGGGCGCTGAAAGGAACGCCGTTGGGGAACAGACTGCGGAGCGGCCGCATGCGCTGGGGCGAAAGGTCGAACTGCGTGCTCACCAACGCCACCCCGAAAGACACACCGCCACGTCGGGGGAAAAGAAGAGGACCGTGTTGAATATGGTGGTCGAACGTTATGTTCAGCGGCCGGCCGCCGGTGTCGATACCCAGCGTCGAGCGCAGCCAGTGACTGTTGATGGAGAG
>DATFML010000183.1:0-3623 GCA_035266965.1 Gammaproteobacteria bacterium | reverse complement strand
CCCCCTGCCGTGGTATAAGCGTCCCATGGGCAGAACCGGCGCCGGCGCATGATTCCGCTGCACGACGACAATCCGACCGAGCTCACGCCGTACTTCACGGTGGGCATCATCGTCCTGTGCGTGCTGGTGTTCCTCTGGCAGCTGTCCCTGGGCCGGGCCCAGCAGGCGGCGGTGTACAGTCTGGGGGCCATCCCGGCGGTGCTGCTGCACCACCGGCAGCTGCCGCCGGAGCTGGCGCTGGTCCCTCCCGTGGCCACCGTGTTCACCTCCATGTTCCTGCACGGCGGCTGGCTGCATCTGCTGGGGAACATGCTCTACCTGTGGATCTTCGGCAACAACGTGGAAGATGCCATGGGACACGGGCGTTTCGTGGTGTTCTATCTGCTGTGCGGAAGCGCGGCGGTGTTCGCCCAGGCCCTGCCCGATCCCCAGTCGGTGATTCCCATGATCGGCGCCAGCGGCGCCATCTCCGGTGTGCTGGGCGCCTACCTGCTGCTGTACCCCCATGCCCGCGTACTGGTGGTCATTCCCATCTTCTTCTTTCCGTACATGATCCAGCTGCCGGCGGGATGGGTGCTGGCCTTCTGGTTCGTGATGCAGTTGATCAGCGCCCTGGGGGCGCCGGCCGGCGAGGGCGGGGTCGCCTTCGGTGCCCATGTGGGCGGCTTCGTGGTGGGTATGGCGCTGGTGCCGCTGTTCCGACGCCGGGGCGTGCGATTGCTCCACCCGCCCCGGCGACCTGCGCCCCGGCGCTGGTGAAGCGGCGCCGGCGACGGTCAGCGGGGTTTGTGCATCCAGGTGGTCCAGCCGGCGGAGTTGTACCGCTCGTTGATCTGTTCGGCGAATTCCCTGGCGTAGCGGGTGACTTCGTCCAGGGTACCCCGGCGCCGGCCGGTGATGGTGGAGCCCATCGCCTCCAGCACATAGCGGTACCACGATCCCTCGCCGCATTCCTGGTCGGGAACGGCTTCCACGGCGGTGACGGTATAGCGGGCATCGACCAGTGCGGGATTGCCGGCGTACAGCCGGGCAGCGGGCCGGATCTCGTCCTTGTGCGCGTAGGTCATGTGGCGGTCTCCTTTCCAGGATCGTGCCGGCGGTGCCACGGAGCGCCTGCCGGACGACCCTCAGTCCTGTGGGGGCTGGCGCGCGTCCGCCCTGCAAGGCGCAAGGCAGCGCAACGCCCTCTACTCCTTAGAGACAGCATGGGCGCGGAAGCGGTTCCGGGCCACGCCGTCATCCTCACTGCTAAGATACCATGAGTGGGGTCGCAGTAGAGTGACGTTTTTGCGACGTCAATGGACGGACGCGGGGTCTGCATGCGGAAAATCATCAGCCTTGCCACCGAAGCCCGGGAAATGCTGGTGGATATCACGCCCCAGGTACGCAAGACGCTCGAACAGAGCGGGATTCGCGACGGACTGGTCTGCGTCTACGCCCAGGGTGCCACGGCGGCCGTCATGATCCAGGAAAACTGGGACGACAGCGTGCAGACCGATGTGGTCGAGCTGCTGCGCAAACTCATTCCCCGTGGTGTCTGGCGTCACGACGCCCAGGACGGCAACGGGGACGCACATCTCAAAGCCGGTCTGGTGGGACCTTCGGAGACCGTGCCCGTGATCGATGGCGAGCTGGGGTTGTCCACCTGGCAGAACATCTTCTTCTGCGAATTCGACGGCCCCCGGCGCCAGCGCACGGTGGTCTGTACGCTGGTTCCGGCCCCGCCCTGAACGGGTGTCGTCGCCGGTAAACCGGGAGCGCGAAAATACCACCAAAGGGCCGGCAGGCGTGCCGGAACCACTTGTCAGACCCGATCGCACCTTAGAGGGAACTAACCATGGCCCATGCCAATATCGAGCCCGAGTTGAAACGTATCATCCAGGCCCGTCACCACGATCCGTTCGCGGTCCTCGGCCGCCACCGGGTCGGTGACCGTCTGCATCTGCGGGCTTATGTGCCGTCCGCCACCGAAGTGACGGTGGCCGACGGCGAGTTGCCGATGCACCGGGTGGCCGACAGCGACCTGTTCGAGTGGCAGGGTGCGGCCGACGCCGTGCCGGACCACTACCGGTTGATCTGGCGGGATACCGAGCACCGCGAACACCTGGCCCACGACCCCTATACGTTCGCACCGCAACTGTCGGACTTCGACCTGCACCTGTTTTCCGAGGGGCGCCACTGGCATGCCTATCGCTTCCTCGGGGCGCATCTGCACGAAGCCGACGGCATCGCCGGCGTGCTGTTCGCGGTGTGGGCGCCCAACGCGGAGCGGGTCAGCGTGGTGGGCGATTTCAATGCCTGGGACGGGCGCCGCCATCCCATGCGGGTGCGGGGCGGCAGCGGCGTGTGGGAGCTGTTCGTCCCCGACCTGGCGCCGGGCGCCCTGTACAAGTTCGAGATCCGCAACCGGGATACGGGGGCGGTGCTGCTCAAGTCGGACCCCTATGGCCAGCGTTCGGAGCTGCGGCCCGGTACCGCCTCGGTGGTGGCGGACGCGGACGATTACCGCTGGAACGACGGGCAGTGGCTGGAGGGGCGCCAGACCCGCGACTGGCAGCACGCGCCCATGTCCATCTACGAAGTCCACCTGGGCTCCTGGCAGCGGGGCCCGGAGGGGGAGATGCTCAACTATCGGGAGCTGGCCCGGCGCCTGGTGGCGTACGTGAAGGATATGGGGTTCAGCCACATCGAGCTGCTGCCGGTGACCGAGCATCCCTACGATCCATCCTGGGGTTATCAGACCCTGGGCTACTACGCGCCCACCAGCCGTTACGGTGCGCCCGAGGACTTTCGCTATTTCGTCGACTACTGCCATCAGAACGGCATCGGGGTGATCCTGGACTGGGTGCCCGCCCACTTTCCCAAGGACGCCCACGGGCTGGCACAGTTCGACGGCAGTGCGGTGTACGAGCACGCCGATCCGCGCCGCGGCGAGCATCTGGACTGGGGGTCGTTGATCTTCAACTACGGCCGCAACGAGGTGAAGAACTTCCTGCTGTCCAGCGCTCTTTACTGGATCGAGGAGTTCCACATCGACGGCATGCGTCTGGATGCGGTCGCCTCCATGCTGTACCTGGATTACTCGCGCAGCGACTGGATTCCCAACCAGTACGGAGGCCGGGAGAACCTGGAGGCCATCGAGTTTCTGCGCGAGCTCAACACGGTGGTGCACGGCCAGCACCCGGGCGTGCTGACGATGGCCGAGGAGTCCACGTCCTGGCCGCAGGTGACCCGGCCCATCCATGTGGGCGGGCTGGGCTTCGACCTGAAATGGAACATGGGGTGGATGAACGACACCTTGAGCTACATGTCCCACGAATCCGTCCACCGGCGCTATCACCACGACATGCTCACCTTCAGCATGCTGTATGCGTTCACCGAGAACTTTCTGCTGCCTTTCTCCCACGACGAGGTGGTGCACGGCAAACAGTCCATGCTCCACAAGATGCCGGGGGACGAATGGCAGAAGTTCGCCAACCTGCGGGTGCTGTACACCTACATGTTCACCCATCCGGGCAAGAAGCTGCTGTTCATGGGCACGGAGTTCGGCCAGGGCCTGGAGTGGGACAGCGCCCGGGTGCTGGACTGGTACGTGCTGGACTATCCGGTGCATCAGGGGGTGC
>DATFML010000182.1:0-6216 GCA_035266965.1 Gammaproteobacteria bacterium | reverse complement strand
TGGCTGATGGTGGAATAGGCCAGTACCCGTTTGATGTCCCGCTGGGTGAGGGCGCTGAAGCCTGCCAGCACCAGCGTGCCGGCCCCCACCGCCGCCACCGCGAGCTGGGCGTCCGGGGACAGGGCGAACAGCACGTGGGTGCGGGCAATGAGGTACACGCCCGCTGTGACCATGGTGGCTGCATGAATCAGGGCGCTGACCGGCGTCGGACCGGCCATGGCGTCGGGCAGCCAGGTCTGCAGGGGCAGCTGGGCGGACTTGCCCACCGCGCCCCCGAGCAGCAGGAACGCGGCTGCCGTGGCCAGGCTGGAGCCCACCGGCCATTGGGCGGCCGCCCGCTGCATCAGGGGTTGAATGTCCAGGGTGCCCAGATGGGTGAACAGCAGCAGCAGGCCGACCGTCAGCGCCACATCCCCGGCCCGGGTCACGATGAAGGCCTTGCGGGCCGCCTCGCCGTTGGCGGGGTTGCGGTACCAGAAGCCAACCAGCAGGTAGCTGCACAGGCCGACACCCTCCCAGCCCAGATACAGGAACAGAAGATTGTCCGCCAGCACCAGCACGAGCATGGCGGCCACGAACAGGTTCATGTACGCGAAGAAGCGGCTGTAGCCGCTGTCTTCCTGCATGTATTCCGTAGAGTACAGATGGATCAGAAAACCCACGAAGGTGACCACCAGCATCATGATCACCGACAGGTTGTCCAGGTAGAAGCCCACGGTGGGCCGGAAGCCGCCCACGCTGATCCATTGCCAGGCCGTCAGGGTGTAAGCGTGCCCGCCGGGAGGATGGAGGATGAAATTGGCGGCGATCCACAGGGCAACCCCGGCCGACAGCCCCACCGAGCCGGCGCCCACCCAGGCCACCGCAGGCCGTGTCAGCCGGCCCTGGGTGAAGGTCAGGACGGCGAACCCGACCAGCGGCAACAGCGGAACGAGCCATATCAGATGGAACATGTCAGCCCCTCAGATCGCTGGCGGCATCGGCGTCCAGAGTATGGAAGCGGTGGTAGAACTGCAGCGCCAGGGCCAGTCCCACCGCCACTTCCGCGGCCGCCAGGGCCAGGATCAGGATGAACATGATTTGCCCGTCGGCCTGCTGCCAGCGCGAGCCGGCCACTACAAACGCCAGGCCGGCGGCGTTGAGCATGATTTCCAGACACACCAGCATCATGATCAGGTTGCGCCGCACCAGCAGTCCGAGCAGACCCAGGGTGAACAGGACGGCTGCGAGCAGCAGTGCCTGGTTCAGGGCTACATTGGCGACAGGCATACCGTGTCTCCCGTGTCAGCGTTCCAGATGTTCCTTGCGCCCCAGGTGGTAGGCCCCCACCAGGCCCGCAAGAAGCAGCATGGAGGCCAGTTCCACCGCCAGCACATAGGGGCCGAACAGGGTCATCCCCACCAGCTGCGACGGCACCACGTTCACGCCTTCCCGGCCTGGCAGGCCCGCGTAGAAGGTGTAAATCAGCTCACCCAACAGCACCGCGCAGAACAGACCCGGTCCCAGCCATACGGCGGGGGTGAGCCAGCGCCGTTCCCTGGGTGCGGTGTGGCGGCCCAGATTGAGCATCATGACTACAAACACGAACAGCACCACGATGGCGCCGGCATACACGATCACCTCCAGGGCCGCCGCGAAGGGGGCCCCCAGGCTGTAGAACACCAGCGCCAGCGACAACAGGGACACCACCAGATAGAGCAGCGCGTGCACCACGTGCGCGCGTGTAATCACCAGCATGGTGGTCAGCACGGCGACAATGGAGGCAACGTAGAAGGTGGCGTTCATGGTGGCTCTCCTGTCAGGGCATCAGACTGCGCGGATCGACCGGTTCATCCTCGTTCTGCGCCTCGCCCTTGTCCTTTCCGCCGATGGCCAGCCCCGCCACCCGATAGAAGTTGTAGTCGGGGTACTTGCCGGGTCCGGAAATGGTCAGTTCCTCCTTCTCGTAGACGAGGTTGTGGCGCTCGTACTCCGACATCTCGAAATCGGGGGTGAGCTGTATGGCATAGGTCGGGCAGGCGTCCTCGCACATGCCGCAGAATATGCAGCGCGAGAAGTTGATGCGGAAGAATTCGGGATAACGGCGCCCGTGCTCGTCCTCGGTGGCCTGCAGGGCGATGCAGTCCACCGGGCAGGTGACTGCGCACAGGTAACAGGCCACGCAACGTTCCTCCCCATCGGGATCCCGCGACAGGATGATGCGTCCGCGCCAGCGCGGCGGAATGCGCGGCATCTCGTCGGGGTACTCGATGGTCACTTTGCGGCTGAAGGTGCGGCTCAGGTAATGGCCCATGAGCCGCAGCGAGTTGAAAAGCGCGCTTTGCAATGTCCACTCCTTCCCGCTCAGGCTCCGCCCCCGTGGGCCAGCAGGGCGCCGCCGGTGAGCGCGAGATTCAGCAGGGTCAGCGGAAGCATCAGCTTCCAGCCGTAGCTCATCAGTTGATCGTAGCGGGGCCGCGGCAGGGATGCCCGCAGGAGAATGAAGAACCCCATGAAGAAAAACGTCTTGAGGACAAACCAGATGATGGGCGGCAGCAGGGGGCCGTGCCAGCCGCCCAGAAAGAACACGGTGATCATCACCGAGATCAGGATGATCCCCAGGTATTCACCGACGAAGAACAACCCGAACTTCAGACCCGAGTACTCCGTGTGGTAGCCACCGGTCAGCTCGGCTTCGGCTTCGGGCAGATCGAAGGGCAGACGGTGGATTTCGGCGATACCGCCGATCACGAACACCACGAACCCCAGCACCTGGGGGACGCAGAACCACAGCCCCTGTTGGGCCTCGACGATGGCCCGCAGGTTGAATGAACCGGCCATCAGCACCACGCCCATCAGCGACAGGCCCATGAACACTTCGTAGCTGAGCATCTGGGCGGCGGCCCGCAGCCCGCCGAACAGGGCGTATTTGCTGTTGGAGGCCCAGCCGGCCATTATCACGCTGTAGGCGGCCAGGGAGCTCATGGCCAGGAAGAACAGCAGTCCCACATTGAGGTCCACCACACCGATGCCCGGCGCGAAGGGCACGACGGCGAACACCATCAGGGAGGTGATCACCACTACCGCCGGCGCAATGACGAACACCGGGCGATCGGCGAAGGGCGGAATCCAGTCCTCCTTGGTGAAAATCTTGATCATGTCGGCCACCACCTGGAGGATCCCCTGGGGACCGACCCGGTTGGGGCCCAGCCGCTGCTGCCAGAAACCCAGCAGCCGCCGTTCCACCCAGATCAGGGCGGCGCTGAGAAGCAGCACCACCACCATGATCACCACGATGTTCACCATGGAGAGCAGTACGCCGTTCATGAGCCGCCTCCCCCACGCAGAGTCGTCCACTCGGGCACTTCACCGTACACCAGGCCCGGCAGGCCCACCGGAAGCCCCGCCAGACCGCGCGGCAGAGCGGACTCGATGCGTACCACCATCCGTTGGTCGTCGAGCGCGCCCACCTGTACCGTATCCCCGTCCGCTACCCCGAGCCGGCGCGCGTCATCGGTGCCCAGTGCCAGATAGGGTTCGGGTGTGCGGCTGCGCAAGGGCGGCGACAGGGCGCTCAAAGGCTCGCTTCCGAACACATGCTGCACGGGAATGACCCGCCACTGATTCCTGCGCGGTTTGAAAGCCGCCGGAATTCCGTCGATGTAACGGCCGTCGCCCCGCGGCTCGAGCAGCCGACGTCCGGGATCCCCGCCATTCAGGGGGCCGGACACCTCGCTCTGAAACTTGTTGAGCGCCTGCACCGAGTTCCATCCCGGCGCCCAGAAACGGGGAATGAGCGCCCCTGGCGGCTCACCGGGATAGCCTTCCATGGAGAAGGCGAGGGCACTGTCCAGGTCCCGGTGAGGAATGGGCTCATGGACCGTTGCCGCCGCGTGCATGGCGGTGCGCCCGCTGTAACGGTGCGGTTGGCGGGGAATGCACTGGTGCATCACGCGCAGGTCGGCGGCGGGGGCCGCCTCGGTGATCGCCGCCAGTTCCTCGCTCAGAGCGGCGCATTGCGCCGTCACCTCATCGAGGTGGTGCCATTTGGCGGTGGCCGCACCCTTGGAGACGGCCGCCATGGCCTGCAGCCAGCGCCAGCTTTCCTGGATGGGATGAGCGGCCAGGTTGCTCTTGTAGAAGCGTTGGGCACGTCCTTCGTTGTTGACCAGTGTCCCGTCGGCCTCGGAAAAGGCCGCTGCCGGCAACACCACTTCCGAGCGCACGATGGTGTCATGTTCAATGCAGTCGATGGAGATCAGGTGGGCGGCCGCGCCCGCAAGGGCGTCCGCCGCCTGCCGGGGAAGGCGCCGGAACAGGTCGTTCTCCAGGACGATGAGCGTGTCCAGAGCGTTGTCCCGTGCCGCCTGCATCGCGGTTTCCAGAGAGCGGGGGTCGAGCATGGCCAGCCCGAGGCTGTTGGACTCGGGTGCGACCAGACTCAGCCGGGTTGCCTTGTTGCGCCGGGCCAGGGCGGTGGCAACGTTCGCCGCCGCACGCAGCAGGTCCCGGTCGCCGCAGCCGGTTCCGCTCACCACCAGCGGCCGGCGTGCGTCGACCAGCGCCCGGACCGCACGCTCCACCCACTGCCGGTCGGCTTCCGACAGGCCGCTGACCGCCGGCGCCTGCGGGTCCACTCCATGGGCCACGGCAAAGCCGAGGCGTGCAATGTCGGCCGGGGCGCCACGGGGGCTGGCGGAGGCGACGTCGTCCAGGCGGGTGGGCATAGGCGTGACCACAAACAGGGGTGACAGGGCCGTGTCGGTGGCCTCCCGCACCGCCGCATCCTGCCAGCGGGGAATCTTCAACCGGTCGGCAAGTTCCAGCCCTTGCTGTCGCACGCTCTGGCGCAGGGCGAGAGCGAGTCGCGGTGCCGTGTCGGGGACGTTTTCCCCCAGTACCAGAACCGCGTCCGCCTGCTCGACCTCCGGCAGCGTCGCAGCCGGTGCCGCCGATTCGCGCAGGACCTTCAGGGTTTCGCGCGCCAGGTCGTCGTCCCGTGCGCTCAAACCCGCGCAGAAATTTTCTGCACCCACCAGCGACCGCAGGGCGAAGTTCGCCTCCAGGCAGGCACGGGGAGACCCCAGGCCGAGCACCCGGCCCCGGCCCAGCAGCCCAGCGACGCGGTCCATGACCGCCTCGAGGCTGGTGGGCTGAGGCGGTCTCGTCTCGTCGGCGTCGCGCAGGCGGGCTTCCCGGATGCGATGATCGCCGTTGACGAACTCGTACCCGTACCGACCACGGTCGCAGATGAAGTACCCGTTGACCTGGCCGTTGTAGCGGTTGCGTATGCGGCGCAGGGAATCGTAGCGTTCGCCGGGCAGGATGTTGCAGCCATGGCCGCAGTGCCCGCACACCGACGGCGCGGTCTGCAGGTCCCACTTACGGGTGTAGTGGCTCTTCAGGGATTTGTCCGTGAACACGCCGGTGGGGCACACTTCCACCAGGTTGCCGCTGAATTCGCTCTCGAGGGTCCCGTTGGCATGGCGACCGAAGTAGACGTGATTCTTCGATGCCATGGCGAACAGATCCGTGCCGCCGGCGTAGTCGTTGTAGAACCGCACGCACCGGTAGCAGGTGATGCAACGGTTCATTTCGTGGTTGATGAACGGTCCCAGGTCCTGGTTGCGGAAGGTGCGCTTGTTGAAACGGTAGCTGCGGTAGTTGTGCCCGGTCATGACCGTCATGTCCTGCAGATGGCACTCGCCGCCTTCGTCGCAGACCGGGCAGTCGTGGGGATGGTTGGCCATCAGCAGCTCGATGATGCTGGCCCGGAACCGGCGTGCTTCCGCATCGTCGATGGATATCCGGGTGCCGTCCGCAGCCGGCGTCATGCACGCCATCACGATCCGACCCTCGGTGTCCTTCTCGTCCTTGTACTGTTTGACCGCGCACTGACGACACGACCCCACCGAACCCAGCGCCGGGTGCCAGCAGAAGTAGGGCAGATCGAACCCCAGGCCGAGGCACTGGTCCAGCAGATCCTTGTCGCCATTGACCTCGAACGGTCGGTCGTCAATGAAGATGGTGGCCATCAGTGTCTCCAGGAACAGCGACCTTCGCTGATGTGGCGCTCAAAAACATCGGCAAATATCTTCAGGCCCGTCTGCAGGGGTTCCATGGCGCCGGGCGCGTGGGCGCAGAAGGTATTGCCCGGGCCCAGGAAACGGGTGTAGTAATCGAGCCGTTCCAGGTCATCGGCCCGGCCGTCGCCGCTTTCGATGGCAGCCAGGATCT
>DATFML010000181.1:0-2139 GCA_035266965.1 Gammaproteobacteria bacterium | reverse complement strand
TTCCAGGTGATGGAAAACATGCGGTCCATGGGTATCGGTGACCGGCACGGCGGGTCCGAAATGCCAGCCGGCGGCCCAGGCGGCGCCCGGCAGCAGCAGCGCCAGGAACAACAGTCGCCGGGCCGTCACGATGCGTGGCCGGCCATGAACCGGGAGAACGACTCGTGCTTGTAATAGCCGCCGTGCACGAAGCGGTCGAATTGTTCGAAGTCCTTGACGGTCTTGAAGCCCGGCGCCTTGAACACCGGCTTTCCGTCAGGGGTCATGTAGACGAACATGGGCGTTCCCACCACGTTCAGTCGGGCGCCCAACTCCATTTCCGTGATCTGTTCGCCGCTGGGCAGCGTCAGGCGCCGCCCGCTTTCCGCATCCGCGTACACCAGTACGTAGTGCTTGGTATACAGCTTTTTCAGCGCCGGGCTGGAAAAGGTTTCCTTGTTGGTCTTCGCGCAGTAGCCGCAACCGTAGCGGCCGAAATAGAGGAAGATCATCTTGTGCTGCGCCTTGGCTTCCTTCAGTCCCTGGTCGTAGTGCACGAAAGGATAACCCTTGGGCGGGTTGGCGGATGCCGGCGGCAGCCAGCAAAGAGCGACCAGCAGGGTGCCGAGCAGGGGCAGTGCAGGTAAGCGACGGGTAGCGCGGAACACGAATACCTCCTGCAGGGTTCGGGGTACGGCGGTGGAGAAGTATGGATTGGACGCACGATCGCGGTGAACCATTCCATTCACACTATGCCCTTCACGTGCCGTTTGCACATACCCGGGCAATGTGTGGAATTGGAGCGGGTGGGGACACCGATCGGGTCGTGGCAAACCCGGGGGGAGACAGGCTCCCATGGGATCGGGGCGCTAACGGCGGGTCAGCAACGCAACCGGGAAATCCGACAGCAGCTGATCGACCGCGAACCGGTATTGTCCGTCTTGTTCCGTGGGTTCCACGGAGCGGCCGGTCAGTGCATTGACGAAAGGGCCCGCCGAGGGCAGTTCTACGGTGGTGTCGGGCAGGGCCGGCATGACCGCGTCGGAGCTTGCATTGGCGTGGCTCAGGGTGGCCAGCCAGCGCGGGGCGATGCCGACCACCTCCCGTTGTTCCCGGCGGCGCGCGAAGGCGCACAGATGGCCCGCGTAGGGTCCATCCGCCGCCAGAGGAAGATACTCCCCCAGTTGGAACAGTTCGGGGTCGTCGCGGCGCAGGTGCAAGGCGCGCCAGGTGAGGTACAGCTTGGCCCGGCCGTCCGGCAATTGCTCGCACAGTGTCCGGGTCAGCTCATGGAGCGGTTGCTCGGAACTGCGACGGGCCAGTTCCTCCAGCAACGTGCGGCGCAGTTCGAAGTCCACCGGGCGCCGGTTGTCCGGGTCCACCAGGCTGAAGGTCCACAGCTCAGTGCCCTGATACAGATCCGGCACGCCGGGCGACAGCAGCTTGAGCAGCGTCTGGGACAGGGAATTCCGCAGGCCGAAACGGGCCACTCTCGCCTGGAAGGGCAGAAAGTCGGCCAGAAACGGCGTATGTCCGTTGGTGCCGAACAAGCGCCGGACGAACCGGGCGACCGCCTCCTCGTACTCCGTATTGGGATTGATCCATGAGGTGTCCACCTTGGCCTCCCGCGCAGCCTTCAGCATGTACTCTTCGATACGCCGGCGGAATGCGTCGAGCCCCCGCTCATCGAGCTTTTCCAGGGGCCAGGCGCCGATCAGGGTCTGGTAGAGCAGATATTCATCGTTTCGAGAGGGAGCGGGCTGACCGTCCACGAGCCGTTTCTTGCTGCGATTCACGCGGCTCCAGCGTCCCAGGTGAACGCGCCATTCCTCGCCAAGCTCGGACAGCACGTTGATGCGCGCACGCACGTCCTCGCTGCGCTTGGCATCATGGGTGGAGGTGGCCAGCATGGCGTGGGGCCAGTTCTGCAGGCGCTCCTGGTTGGCATGGTGGAAGGCTCCGGGCGAGGTGCCCAGATGGCGGGGATCGTCGCCCACCTCGTTGACCGACACCAGCCGGTTGTAGACGTAAAGCGCGGTATCCTCCAGCCCCTTGGCCATGGCCGGGGCGGTGTACAGCTGGAACTTCATTGCGAATCTGACCACGCGTGCCAGCAGCTCGGAACTGCGCGGGGCGGTGCGGTCCACCAGCAGGATGCTG
>DATFML010000180.1:0-6405 GCA_035266965.1 Gammaproteobacteria bacterium | reverse complement strand
CGCATCGCACGCGAGCATGTGGACGAAGTGGTGCTGGTGAGCAGCGACGCCATCTGTGCCGCCATCAAGGATATCTTCGACGACACCCGCTCCATCGTGGAGCCGGCCGGCGCCCTGGCGGTGGCCGGCGTGAAGGCCTATGTGGCGCGTACCGGTATCCGCGAACAGGACATGGTGGCCATCAACAGCGGCGCCAACATCAATTTCGACCGGCTGCGTCATGTGGCCGAGCGCGCCGAGTTGGGCGAACGGCGCGAAGCGCTGCTGGCCGTCACCATCCCCGAGCAGCCGGGAAGCTTCCGGCGCTTCTGCCAGGCACTGGGGCGGCGCAGTATCACGGAGTTCAATTACCGCTACTCCGATGCCGCCCAGGCCCACGTGTTCGCCGGCGTGGAGCTCGACGACGGCGATGTCGAGCGCGAAGGCTTGATGAAGGAACTGCAGGCGCTGGAATATCCGGTGCTCGATATCACCGACAACGAGATGGCGAAGTTGCATGTGCGCCACATGGTCGGCGGGCACGCGCCCGGGGTGGAGGACGAGATACTCTACCGATTCGAGTTCCCCGAACGTCCCGGGGCGCTGCTGCGTTTTCTCACCAAGATGGGCGGGCGCTGGAACATCAGTCTGTTCCACTACCGCAACCACGGGGCGGCCTACGGGCGGGTGCTGGTGGGTATCCAGGTCTCGCCCGGCGAACGCAAGCGCTTCCGCGAGTTTCTGGACGCGCTGGGCTATCAGTACTGGGACGAGACCGGCAATCCGGCCTACGG
The DNA here is from genome assembly GCA_035266965.1 of Gammaproteobacteria bacterium. Lineage (GTDB taxonomy): Bacteria > Pseudomonadota > Gammaproteobacteria > DATFLG01 > DATFLG01 > DATFML01. The sequence goes on along the minus strand of DATFML010000180.1, from coordinate 5,632 downwards.
GTTGTTTCTGGGGCGTATTTGAGGGGAGAAGGGGCCAGCGTCCCGGCCCCGGGGCCGGGCAACCGGCCTGCCTGAGAGAGCGGGCGGGCCGTCATCAACCCGCCGCCCCCCGGTACCGCTAGCGCTTCTTCTTGGCCGTCTTTCTCTTCGCGGCGGCCTTTTTCTTCGGCGCCGCTTTCCGCTTTGCGGTCGCCTTCTTCTTCACGCCGGCCTTCTTCTTGGCACCGGCCTTTTTCTTCGGCGCCGCCTTCCTCTTTGCGGTCGCCTTCTTCTTGGCGCCAGCCTTCTTCTTGGCGGTGGTCTTCTTCTTCGCCGCTACCTTCTTCTTGGTAGTGGCCTTCTTGCGGGCCGCCACCTTCTTCTTGGTGGCTGCCTTCTTCTTAGCGCCGGCCTTCTTCTTCGGCGCGGCTTTCCTCTTCGTGGTCGCCTTCTTCTTGGTTGCGACTTTCCTCTTGGGTGCCGCTTTCCTGCGGGTCACTGCCTTCTTTTTAGCGGTGGACTTCTTTTTGGAAGCGGCTTTCTTCCTCGTTGCCATAGGAGTTCCTCCAAGGTTTCTACGAGTTACCCGCGCTTGAGTATAAACAACCATTTGCAAATTGCCACCTGTTTTTGAATGACTTGAACATCATTCGGTGCAATCGGCAGGCAACGAAGCAACGCGAAAGACGAGCAGAGGACGCGTGAATCGAAGTGACAACGAAGACGCGCAGCGCAGAAAGTCAGGGAAAATACAGTGTCGAAGCGCTGTCAGTCGCAATACCGATGCGTCGTTTTCTACTGTCCTTTCAGACGCAGCGCTTCATCGTTGAAGGCACCGTCTATGAGATGAATGATGCGTTCGAGCATGCGGAATCCTTCCACCGGAGCGTCGTCTTTCATGTACTCCAGGCGCAGCGGTCCCAGCGCGTTGACCGCGTCGGCACGCTCGAATTCGGTGCCTGCATCGGCAATATCGCAGTGTTCGGCGATGGCTTTGACGATGCGGCCGGCCAGCGCATCGTGATGGCTGCCCTCGCGCGCTTTCGTCAGAGTCTGATCCGGCGTGCCTTCCAGAAGCTCGTAATCGCTGTTGGTGTCGATGTACTGAAGCAGTTCGGCCAGGTTCATGGGGTACTCCTTCGTTCGGTGCGGGGGCCGCCGACGGCGGCCCGGTTCAGATGTCGGTCAGATAGCCTTCCCGCAGGGATATGCCGCAGGAGCGCTCGACCCGGTCCAGGTAGTACATCAGGTCGATGGGCAGAGCGATACCGTCCAGCGCCTGCAGCGGGAACAGATCGGCGGTCAGCACCATGTCGGCGATGCTGATGTCGCCCATGTAGAAGCTCCTTTCGGCCAGGTGTCGGCCCAGCTTCTTGAGGTTGGTGAGCGAATCGAGCTGGGCATAGCCCGCGTAGCGGTCGTTGGCCAGCTCTTCGACGCTCATGCCGAGTCGGTGCTGAACCTCCGCCTTGTAGGCGGCGAGGGTGGCCTCGTCGGCGCCGATATTCCGGAACGCCGGGCGCACCGGCGCATACAGGCGCTCCAGCACCGCGTCCACGCGCTTGCGCCAGTCCAGCAGCGCCTGCCAGGCGGCGGCGTCGATGCGGGCTTCGGCCAGCGGCGGTTCGCCGGGGAACAGACTGTCGATGCGCCACAGGATGTCCGTGGAATCGACCAGCAGCTCGCCGTCGTCCAGTTGCAGCACGGGCACCTGCCGGGCGACGCCCAGGTCGAAAAACGTTTCGTCGTCGTCGTAGGCGACCGGGATGTCCCGGTAGTCGACGCCCTTGCACCCCAGGGCGAGGCGCACACGCTGGGAAGGGGCGTCGGACCAGAAGTGATACAGGGTGGTCATGTCGTCTCTATTCCAGGCCCAGGATGATCTCCCACTGGTCCCGGGTGACCGGCATGACCGAAAGCCGGTTGCCCTTGCGCACCAGGGGAAAATCCTCCAGCTCCGGATGGGCCTTGAGCTCGGCCAGGGTGATGACCCGTTTGAGCTTGCGCACGTACTGGATGTCCACCATGTACCAGCGCGGCTTGTCCGGATCGCTCTTGGGATCGTAGTACTTGGCATCGGGATCGAAGGCCGTGAAGTCCGGATAACCTTCCCGGACCACCCTGGCGATGCCGACGATGCCCGGCTCGGCGGTGTTGGAATGGTAGAAGAACACCTTGTCGCCCTTCTTCATCTGGTCGCGCATCATGTTGCGTGCCTGATAATTGCGCACCCCGTCCCAGTGGTCCGTCTTGTCGGGCATCGCTTTCAGGTCGTCGATGCCGAATACGTCCGGCTCGGATTTCATCAGCCAGTGGTTCATCGGTCTGCGGGCCTTTTCGGTCGGGGATTTGGACGTTGATTACGGCAGCAGAGTATAGGGGGGAGGCGTTTTGAAGCAAACGAGGCGGCGGAGCGGAAGGTTATTCCCCGGCTCTGCGCCCGGGAATGAGGCGTGTCGGATCAGCGGCGGAGGTCGCGGGAAGCTTCCTCTGGATAAAGGCCGACGTCGGTGGCCACGGCGGTGAGGGGCACATCCCAGGGTTGCGCAGGCAGTGCCTCTACCTGTTGGAAGTCGTAGGCCAGCCCCACCAGGCGGGGTTTTTGCCAGTGGCGGCGCCGCCGCAGAAAGCCGAAGCTGCGGTCGTAGTAACCGCCTCCCATGCCGAGCCGGTTGCCACGGGCATCGAAGGCCACCAGCGGGGCGAGCACCAGATCGAGTGCCGTGGCCGATATCCGGCCACGATGGACGATCCGGGGTTCGTCGATGCCGTAGCAGTTGCTCATCAGGCGGTCGCCGGGGCGGTAGGGCGCGAACCAGAGGCGGTTGTGTCCGAACGGCACCAGTACCGGAAGGTAGACGGTCTTGCCCAGTTCCCAGGCCCGTTCCATCAGGGGCTCGGGATCCATTTCGCCGTCCGCGGGGAGGTACGCGGCGATGCGGCGGCTGTTGCGAAACAGCGCGCTGGCGGCAAGGTGGTCGGCCATCCGCCAGGCCGCTTCGATGCGCTGTGAAGGTGTGAGCGCCCGCCGTTGCCGGCGCATGCGGCGGCGCAGATCGGTACGGGATGTCATCGCACAGGTGAGGTCAAGTCGGCGGTGCCGCGGTCCTGTCCGTGCCGCGGCACCGTCCATCGGGAATAAGGAGGCATCCTCCGCCTATGCCGTCGCGGCCTTCGACCTTGAACCCTGAGTTCAAGTGGGGACATTGGCGATGTCATCAGGCTTTCCGCGTGTCGCGGACATGCACACAGACATTCGCAGCGTTGTCCCCGGGGTCGATGCTTGTAGGCTCAAGAAATTTCCCGGCCACAAACGCACATCGCAGGGGATGCCTGTCACGTTGCCGACAGCTCTACAGCTCCAGCTGCCGGCCTTTGTTCAGGGCGAGCTCGATCTTCTCCTGCAGGACTCGGATCCTCGAGCTCATGTTCTGGTGATAGTCCTGGCGCCGCGACTTCTGCTGCAGCAGTTCGTGGGCGATGTTCAGGGCCGCCATGACGGCGATCCGGTCGGCACCCACCACCTTGCCGCTGTCGCGGATCTCCTTCATCTTGCTGTTGAGGTACTCGGCGGAGGCCGTCAGGCCGTCGCGCTCGTCCGCCGGACAGGCTACCAGATACTCCTTTTCCAGGATGCGGACGCTGATCGGGCCGTCGTCCCGGGTCATACGCCCTGCTCCATGGCCTTCAGGCGGTTGATCATCGCTTCAACGCGGGCGCGGGCGCCCTCGTTCTTTTCGACCAGCCGGGCCCGCTCGGCGGCCAGGGTTTCCTGCTGCTGGCGCAACGAGCGATTCTCAGCCTTGAGCTGCTCGACGGTGTCGATCAGTTCCTCGAGGCGGAATTCGAGCCGCCGCAGATCCTGCTCGGCGGTCTGCTGTGCGCTGTCTTTTTCCATGGGGCCAATATAGTGCCGGCCGGTTACCGGGTCAACGGCCCGGCCGGCGTGCGCGCGGTCCGGAGACGGTTTATGCCATAATTGCAGCTCGTGTCGATCAGAACCCAAGCGGCGGGAGCGTTGTGGCCGACCATTCTGAGGGACAAGGGGATTCCGGCGGTTCCGTCAATCCCGATGCGGTCATCATCGAAGGCCTGACCAAGTCCGGAAAGCCCTGCCGGGTGGTGGACAATACCGCCAGTGTCGAGCGCGCCGAACTGGCGGGGCTGCTGGCCGATCTGATCGAGCAGGACCGCTTCGGAATCCGCGGCATGTCGGCGGCCGGAGAGAATACGGTCACCCTCGGAGCGCCGGTATTCACTCATATCCAACTGGGTGGTGAGATCTACCGTCTGCTGGTGCTGCCCTACGAGGCCCGCATAGAGCATTTCTGAATGAACACTGTTCCCACGCCGGACTATGACGAGGTGGACGTCGCCCTGCAGCAGGCGGCCGCCATCCCCGACGCCGCCGAAAGCCATGGCATGCTGTGCGGGTTGGCCTGTGCCGTGGGTCGGCCGGATGCCGAGACCTGGCTGGGGCAGGTGCTGGCCGATACCGACCCCGCCAATGCCATGGTGGAGCCGTGCCGCAGCATGCTCGGGCACCTCTACCAGGACACCGTGGGCCAGCTCAACGATTCCACCCTGGAATTTCGACTGCTGCTGCCGATGGATGCGGATCCCCTGCCCGATCGGGCCAGGGCCCTGGGCAAGTGGTGCGAGGGCTTCCTTTTCGGATTCGGCCTGGGCGGCGCCAAGGATACCGCGAGCCTTCCGGGTACGGTGCCGGAATTGCTCAAGGACATCTCGGAGATCTCCCGGGTGGAGTTCGACATCGACAGTCCCGAGGAGGTGGACGAGGCGGCCTATACGGAAATCGTCGAGTACGTGCGGGTAGGTGTGCTGCTCATCAACGAGGAACTGCATCCGACCAAGGCGCCGCCGCGCTTGCAATAGGCTGCGCCATTCAACGCAAGGAGTCAGTCTTGCCCGGGACATTCACCGCCAGGGAGTTCGCGCGCCGCCGTCGCCAGCTGATGCGCATGATGGGGCCGCACTCCATTGCCATCCTGCCAGCCGCTCCGGAGCGCACCCGCAACCGGGACGTGGAGTATCCCTACCGCCCGGACTCCGATTTCTACTACCTCACGGGCTTCCCCGAGCCCGAGGCGGTGCTGGTGCTGATACCCGGGCGCAAGCACGGCGAGTTCATCCTGTTCTGCCGGGAGCGCGACCCGCGCCTGGAGACGTGGACCGGGCGGCGTACCGGCCCGGAGCGGGCCGGCGAGCGCTTCGGTGCCGATGACGCCTTCCCCATCGCCGACATCGACGACATTCTGCCCGGGCTGCTGGAGAACCGGGAGCGGGTCTTCTACACCATGGGCTCGCACCCGGAGTTCGACAACCGGGTGATCGGCTGGGTGAACCGCATCCGGTCCCAGTCCCGGGGCGGTCAGCGTGCGCCCGACGAGTTCGTGACGCTGGAGCATCCGCTGCACGACATGCGCCTGTACAAGAGCCGGGCCGAGCTCAAGGCCATGCGCAAGGCGGCCGCCATTTCCACCGCCGCCCACCGGCGGGCCATGCAGGTGTGCCGTCCGGGCATGATGGAATACGAAATCGAGGCGCAGTTTCAGTATGCCTTCCGGCGCGCCGGCGCCGACTGGGCCTATCCGAGCATCGTCGGCGGCGGCGCCAATGCCTGCATCCTGCA
>DATFML010000179.1:0-4907 GCA_035266965.1 Gammaproteobacteria bacterium | reverse complement strand
CGCTGCCCCCCAGCATTTCCCGCAGGCGGGGAATAGCGGCCTCCAGATGCTCGCGCGTCATGGCGTGCTGAGCACTGAAGGCAACACTTGCCTGATCGTTGTGGATGCTGATATGCACGTCGATGGGCCCCAGGTGTGCCGGCGTGACGCGCAGTTGAGCCCCTTGCAGGTTCTGCCCCACCATCCACTTCACCCGTTCGCCCAGGGCCTGATCCCAGCCCGCCTGATGCATGGGCGTCTGGATGTTCGCCGTGGGCAGGGCCGGATGACCCTGTGCCGGGCTCGCCGTGGACGGCACCGGTGCCGTCGCGGTGGGGTTGCCCCCATGGGCCGCAGCCGCCGTGGCGTCCAGCGTGTGGACCAGCTTGGCGGCCTCTTTCCCATGATCCACGCCACGGGCGATGGCCTGCTGCAATGCCGCGGTCAGCTGTGAGGGCAGCACGGGCGGTTTGGTCGCGCCATTGGAACCCCCGCCACCGCCCGCCGCACCGGTCAATGCGTCATGCACAGCCTGCGCAACCGGGTTCTGGGAGCTGCCCCCGCCCCCATCGCCGGACTGCAGCAGCTTGACCAGGGCGGCCGGTAGCTGCTGGGCGCCGGCCTTGCCGTCGCCGGCGGTGCCCGACGCCTTGTCGCCGGTGTTGCCCGATTCCGTCAACCCGAGCTGCCGGGCCAACAGGGCCAGCTCCCGGGCAGCCGCCGTCGCACCGCCTGCCGCTTTTGCGCCGCCCCCTTCGCTCTGAGTCGTATCCTGTGCCGCCGGGTCCTGGCCATGCAGACCCGGCGACTGCCCCGACGCCTGGGTCCCGACCAGGCTCGCGAGCAGCGCTGCCAGCAACTGGTCAGGCGGCAGCTTCTTGCCGTCCTGCTCGGAACCGGATGACCGCCCGTGCGCCCCCTCCAGCTTGGCCTTCAGCTCATTCACCAGATGTTCGATCGCCTGCGGGGACGCCTTGGACAGCCGGCCGTTCAGCAGCTGCGCGAACGCGGTGCCGCCCTGTGTGTCCGTCTGTCCGGCCTTGTCTGGCTGGGATTTGTCCGCGGCGCTGCCGGGCGCGGTCGGCCGGGGTCCCGCCGACGCGGCGCTCGCGGGTGCGGTGGTCTGTACAGAAGGTAGCGGCTGATCCGCCATCGAGGGCTCTCCCGATCCGGGTTGGGTCCCTCTGAACAAAGCAATCGGCGTGCCAATCGCTTTGCCCGCCTGGTGCATCCGCATGCGGGATGCCGGCGCAGGATCAGTCCTCTCGGGATGGCTTGCGATGCGCCCGCAGGGCACGTTCGTCCGAATCGTGCTGTTCAAGCCGCTCCTGGGCCTTGCGCTCCGCCTGTCGGTAGCGTTCGGTGACCTTGTCCAGGGCCTGGGCATGGGTGCGGGTCTCCAGCCAGCGCCGGCGGACATGTTCGCAGTCCCGGCGCAGTTGCTCCACCACTTCGGACTGCTGACTGATTGCCGTCCCGAGCCGTTCGAGAAACACCCGGTATTCGTGCAGACGGCGCGCGTCCAGGCCGACCCCGCCGGCCGTATTGAAACCCTGCGCGTACTGTTCGCGATAGCCGATCAGCTCGACGAGTTTGCCCTCGTTCTCGGCCAGCCGCCGCTGGGCGTCACCCAACGCCTGGGCGGCCCGGCGCTCGCGGTCTTCGGCCACCCGGACCACAGGTTGCATGCGCTTGGAACGAGTCACCGGATCTCACTCTCCGATAGGTTTGGGCATTGCACCCCAGCCGGGGCTCCCGCCTCGGTGGCGGACTATTGGTCGACCAGTTCGATCAGCTCCTGCAGGCTGTCGCCATGGGAGACGCGCTGCCCCATGTTCTGCTGCAGAAAATCCATGAGCCTGGGGTGAAAGGCGAGTGCCTCGTCCACCCGGGAGTCGCTGCCGGGCTGATAGGCGCCGACGCTGATCAGGTCCCTGTGCTGCTCGTAGGTCGAGTACAGCTGCTTGAAGCGCCGCGCGGCCTTCAGGTGGGCTTCGTCGGTGATCTCGGTCATGGCGCGGCTGATGGAAGCCTCGATGTCTATGGCCGGGTAGTGGCCCGCCTCGCCCAACCGACGGGACAGCACGATATGGCCGTCGAGAATGGCGCGGGCGGCATCCGCAATCGGGTCGTTCTGATCGTCCCCCTCGGCCAGCACGGTGTAGAAGGCGGTAATGGAGCCGCCGCCCACGTCGCCGTTGCCGGCCCGCTCCACCAGTTGCGGCAGCTTGGCAAATACCGACGGCGGATAGCCCTTGGTCGCGGGCGGCTCCCCGATGGCCAGAGCGATCTCGCGCTGGGCCTGGGCGAAGCGGGTCAGGGAATCCATCAGCAACAGCACCTGCTTGCCCTGGTCCCGGAAGTACTCCGCGATGGTGGTGGCCAGCATCGCGCCGTGCAGACGCATGAGCGGCGAGTTGTCCGCCGGCGTCGCCACCACCACCGAACGCGCCCGCCCCTCTTCACCGAGGATGTTCTCCACGAACTCCTTCACCTCGCGACCGCGTTCGCCGATCAGCCCGACCACGATCACGTCGGCATTGGTGTAGCGGGTCATCATGCCCAGCAGCACGCTCTTGCCCACACCGCTGCCGGCAAACAGGCCCATGCGCTGACCGCGCCCCACGGTCAACAGGGCGTTGATCGCCCGCACCCCCACGTCCAGCGGTTCGCGGATGGGCCGGCGGGCCAGCGGGTTGATGGTCTGACCGGTCAGGGAGCGGCGGCTTTCCGGCTGCAGGGGACCGGCGCCGTCCAGCGGCTGGCCGGCACCGTCCAGCACCCGGCCCAGCAGCGTGGCGCCCACCGGCGCCTCGCAATGACGCCGGGTGGGAACCACCCGCGCATCGGGGACCAGGCCGCGAATGTCTCCCGTCGGCATCAGGTACAGCCGGTCACCGGCAAAGCCCACCGCTTCGGCTTCCACCTCGCTGCCATTGGGACTGGTGATCATGCAGCGCCCGCCGATGGGAACCTGGCAACCCACCGCCTCCAGGGTCAGCCCCACCATGCGGGTCAGTTTTCCCTCCACCGCCAGCGGCACCGGCCGCTCGGCGCGACGCTGGTAGGCGCCCAGCCGTTGCAGCCACTTGCCGGTCCTGCACGGGTCTGGAAGAGAACCGTCAACGGCGCTCACGACTGCTCGTCCCCGTCACGCTCGCCGCCCATGACCGCGGTGATCACGGCCTGCATGCGGGCCTCGACGGTGGCGTCGATCCGGGAGCTGTCGGTGGCGATACGACAGCCACCGCGGGCCACCGCCGGATCCTCGACGATCTGCCACCCCTGCTCGCGTTCGCCGAGGGAAAGCGCCTCGCGCACCAGCTCGGCGTCCTCGGGATGCAGATGCAGACGCACGTTGCGCGCCGAAATCGGCAGCACCGCCATGGCTTCGCGCACCGCGGCCATCACCTGGCCGGGATCGGTCTTGATCTCCCTGCGTATCAGTTGCCGTGCAACGGCCAGGCTGAGTGCCAGCAGCTGGCGCTCCACTTCTTCGTCGAGCTCGGCCAGGGGTTGCGCCAGCGTACTCATCAGCCGGCGCAAGTGCTCCACCTGCGCGCCGATCTCGCGCTGTGCATCCGCGAGGCCGTCCCGGCGCCCCTGGGCGAACCCCTCGTCGTAGGCCTGGCGTTGAATTTCCTCGATCTGCTCCGCGGTCAACGGACCCGGCGGATGGACGCCCCCCTGGACGGTCTGCGCGTCCCCCGGCGCGTCCACATCCGGCAAAGACCAGGACTGCCAGCTCGCCTCCTCGCCCGGGATCACGCGGCTAGACATACTGCTCGGCACCCTTTCCACCCAGCACGATCTCGCCGGCCTCCGACATGCGCCGGGCAATGGCGAGGATCTCCTTCTGGGCGGCCTCCACCTCGCTCAGGCGCACCGGGCCCTTGGCTTCCAGGTCGTCGCGCAGCATCTCTGCCGCACGCTTGGACATGTTCTTGAACACCTTCTCGCGCAGGGCTTCCTCGGCACCCTTCAAGGCGACGATGAGGTTTTCGCTGGATACCTCCCGCAGCAGCGCCTGGATGCCGCGGTCGTCCACATCGGCCAGATTGTCGAACACGAACATCAGGTCCTGAATATTCTGGCCCAGATCCGCATCGGCCTCCTTCAACGCCTCCACGATCTCCCCTTCCAGGGCGCTGTCCACGAAATTCAGAATGTTGGCCGCCGCCTTGATGCCGCCCACATTGGAGGACTTGACGTTGTCCTTGCCGGAGAACTGCTTCTCCATGATTTCGTCCAGCTCCTGCAGGGCCGAGGGCTGAATGCCGTCCAGGGTGGCGATGCGCAGCAGCACGTCCGCGCGCACCCGGGGGGCGAGATGGTTGATCACGTCGGCGGCATGGTCGCTGTCCAGGTAGGACAGCACGATGGCCATGATCTGCGGGTGCTCCAGGCGGATGATCTCCGCCACCGCCCGGGCATCCATCCACTTGAGGGATTCCAGGCCCTTGGTGTTGTGTCCGAGCAGAATGCGGTCTATCAGGCTGCCGGCCTTGTCCTCGCCCAGGGCATCCACCAGCACTTTGCGTACGTACTCGTCGGAGCCGACGCCCAGGCTGGTCTGGGTTTCCACCGTCTCCACGAACTCACCGAGTACCGCGCTGACCTGGCCGCGGGAGATATTGGTCATGGCGGCCATGGCCGCACCCACCTTCTGAACCTCTTTGGGCCCCATGTGCCGCAGCACCTGCGCGGCGTCCTGCTCACCCAGGCTCATCAGCAGGATGGCGGCGCGCTCGGTACCGGAAAAGCTTCCTCCGCCCGCATCAGCCATCGGCGTTCACCCAGGTCTTGACCACCTGCGCCACTCGCTTGGGATCCTGTTGCACCATGCCCCTCGCGGTGGTGACCTGCTGATCGTAGCTGGCCGTGGGGGCAGCCAGCTGGGGGTTCTGCTGATGGCCGATACTGACCCG
>DATFML010000178.1:0-4332 GCA_035266965.1 Gammaproteobacteria bacterium | reverse complement strand
TGGGCCATCTGGTGACCCACTCGATTCTGCTCTGTCAGCCTTCCGAAGCTCTGCTGGCAAGCATACAGGCCGACGAGGAACGCTTTCCGATGGCCTTCGGCGACCATCCGCGGCGCTTCAGCCACGAGCCCTACCGGCGCAAGCTGTACGTCATGCGCTACCGGCTGCGCCAGAATCTGCGCGAAGTGACCCGGCTGCTGGACGATCAGGACCCGCTGGCTCAGGGCAGCACCGAGCACCGTTACCGCTCGGAAGCGGAACTGCTGGAAGAGCTCTATCTGATCCGCGACTCGCTGCAGCAGCATGGCGACGGCAAGGTGGCCGACCGGGGACTGAAAGACCTGATCCGGCTGGTGGAGACATTCGGTTTCTATCTCATGCAACTGGATATCCGCCAGGAATCAACGCGTCACACCGAGGCGGTTGCCGAGCTGCTCGCCCATTTCCCCGGCGCGCCGGACTATCTGGCCATGGACGAGGATGGCCGTGTGCAGGCGCTTGCCGATGCCATTGCGGCCCAGCAGGCTCCGGACCTGGATCGCGGTTCCCTCCATGACCGCACCCGCGAGACGCTGGAAGTGTTCGAAGTCATGCGTCGCATGCGCGAGGATGTCAGCCCTCGTGCCTTCGGCACCTACGTGATTTCCATGACCCACAACGCGAGTCATGTGCTGGAGGTGATGTTCCTGGCCCGTCTCGCCGGTCTGGTGGGCAAAACCGCCGATGGCTGGTTCTGCCGGATCCAGGTGAGCCCGTTGTTCGAGACAATCGAGGATCTGGCGCATGTGCAGCAGGTACTGACGCACCTGCTGGACACACCCGTGTACCGCGCCCTGCTGACCGCCTCCGGCAACATGCAGGAAGTCATGCTCGGCTATTCGGATTCGTGCAAGGACGGCGGCATCCTGGCCTCGTCCTGGAATTTGTACGAGGCGCAGAAGAAGATCATCAGAATAACCGAGGAGCGCGGCATCGACTGCCGGTTGTTCCACGGCCGCGGCGGCACCATCGGACGCGGCGGCGGACCGACCCACGAGTCCATCCTCGCCCAGCCGCCGGGCACGGTGCACGGCCAGATCAAGTTCACCGAGCAGGGCGAGGTGCTGTCATACAAGTACAGCAATGCGGAAACGGCCGTCTACGAGCTGACCATGGGGCTGACCGGGTTGCTCAAGGCAAGCCGCAGCATCGTCCAGCCTGCGTTTCCCGACCGGAAGGACTACCTGGGCATCATGGACGAGCTTGCGCGGCTGGGCGAAGAAGCCTATCGCGATCTTACCGACCGCACCGGGGGCTTCCTGGATTACTTCTATGAAGTGGCGCCGGTCAACGAAATCGCGCTGCTCAATATCGGTTCGCGACCGTCCCACCGTGCCCGCACCGACCGGTCGAAGTCCTCGATCCGGGCCATACCCTGGGTGTTCGGATGGGCCCAGTCCCGGCACACGCTGCCCGCCTGGTACGGACTGGGTTACGCCCTTGAGAGCTGGCGCGGCAACAATCCGGAGCGGCTGGCGAAGCTGCAGACCATGTACCGGGAATGGCCGTTCTTCCGGGCTCTGCTCAGCAACACGCAGATGTCGCTGTTCAAGGCTGAGATGGATATTGCCTGGGAGTACGCCAGCACCCTGGCCGGGGACGCCGAATCCGCCGGACAGATCTACCGACGGATCCGCGACGAATACCAGCGCACCGTCACTCAGGTGATGAACGTGGCCCACACCCAGGTGCTGTTGGAGGAGAATCCTACGCTGTTTCTGTCGCTGTCGCGGCGCAATCCCTACCTGGACCCCCTCAACCATATCCAGCTGGTGCTGCTCAAGCGTTACCGGGATGCATCGGTGCCGGAAGAGCAGCGCGAACACTGGCGCGATCCGTTGCTGCGTTCCATCAACGCCATCGCCGGCGGTCAGCGCAACACGGGCTGACGCGCCGCGGGCGAATCTCGCGGGGCAGGTCAGGCGACCTGAACAGGAATGGCGTTGCGGCAGTGGCTGATGCGGTTGGCGGCGTCCAGGTAGACCAGCGTGGGCTTGAAGACCGCCGCTTCCTGCTGGCTGAGTACGGCGTAGGTGCAGATGATGAGGCGGTCGCCGGGGCTGGCCTTGTGGGCGGCGGCACCATTCACGGATATCACGCCGGAGCCTTCCTCGGCACGAATGGCGTAGGTCACCAGACGCTCGCCATTCTCCAGATTATAGATATGGATCTGCTCGTACTCGCGGATGCCGGCGGCCTCGAGCAGGGCCGAGTCGATGGCGCAGGACCCCTCGTATTCCAGCTCGGCATGGGTCACGCGGGCGTGGTGCAGCTTGGCTTTGAGCAAGGTGAGTTGCATAACGGAACGGCTCCAGCTCCCATCGACCGGAACGCATTATTATCGGCGATCCCCTTGCGACGCGCAATCGGTGGCCCTCATAGGACTCGTACGACACATCCTAACCGATTGATATGGAAACATTGTCGATCAGGCGGGCCCGACCCAGACGGGCCGCCGCCAGCACCACGAGGGGATCGAGTGCATCGGCAGACGGAGGTGAGAGGTCGGCGGCCCGGCGCACGCTGACATACTCGGGCGAGACCCCCCCCCGGGCCAGCGCCGCCTCGGCGTCGGCTTCGAGTGCGCCGAAGTCGCGGGAACCGGCCCGCAGCCGGCTGGCCGTGCTCTGCAGAACGCGGTGCAGGAGCGGTGCGCGCTCCCGCTCGGCGGCGGACAGATAACGGTTGCGCGAGCTCAATGCCAGACCATCGGGTTCGCGAACGGTAGGTACGCCCACGACCTCCACCGGCCAGCACAGATCGGCCACCATGCGGCGCACCACCAGCAGCTGCTGAAAATCCTTCTCACCGAAGACCGCCACATCCGGCTGGACCATGTTGAACAACTTGCCCACCACGGTCGCGACGCCGGCAAAGTGACCGGGCCTGGCGGCGCCTTCCAACTCGGCACTCAACCCGGGTACCTCGATGCGGGTGGCCGCCGACGCTCCGTTCGGATACATGACATCGACGGCGGGCAGGAACAACAGATCGGTTCCGGCTCCCCGCAGAGCGCGCTCATCGTCCCCGGGGGTGCGGGGATAGGCGGCATAGTCTTCGCCCGCTCCGAACTGCAGGGGATTGACGAACACGCTGGCCACCACGCGCTCGCAGAGCGCCCTGGCGCGCGCCACCAGGGCCAGATGGCCGTCGTGCAGGTTGCCCATGGTGGGCACGAATCCGATCCGCACGTTCTGCTTGCGCCAATCCGTGATCAGCCGGCGCAGCACGTCGAGTTCGGTGACTGTCTCCATACCCGGGGGAACGGATCAGTAGCTGTGCTCCGGGCCCGGGAAGGCACCGGACTTGACGGCCTGGACGTAACTCCGCAGGGCGGCGGAAACGCTGTCGTGCCCGGCCAGGAATTCCTTGACGAAGCGTGGGCGCTTGCCGGACGTAATACCCAGCACGTCGTAGATCACCAGCACCTGGCCGTCGCAGGCGGCGCCGGCGCCGATGCCGATCACCGGAATGGACAGCCGGTCCGTGATCTGTCCGGCCAGCTCCGCCGGCACGCATTCCAGGACCAGCAACCCTGCACCGGCCTGCTCCAGCGCCAGCGCGTCGTCGACGATGGTCCGGGCGGAGGCCGCATCCCGCCCCTGGACGCGATAGCCTCCCAGTTGGTGGACGGACTGGGGCAGCAGGCCCAGGTGCGCACACACCGGGATGCCGCGCGACGTCAACGCCTGCACGGTCTCCACAACCACCGCGCCGCCTTCCAGCTTGACCATATGGGCCCCGCCCTCGGCCATCAGGCGGGCCGCATTGTCGAGTGCCTTGGCGGTCCCGGCATAGGTCATGAACGGCATGTCCACGACCCGCAGGACACGGCCGGCGCCACGGGCCACACAGCTACCGTGGTAGATCATGTCCGCCAGGGTGACGGGCAGCGTGGAATCGCGCCCCTGCACCACATTGCCGAGGGAATCGCCCACCAGCAGCACCTCGACCCCCGCCGTCTCCGCCTGATTGGCGAAGCTGGCGTCGTAGGCGGTCAGACAGGCGATCTTCTCACCCGCCCGCATCATGCGGGCAAGTTCGGCGAGGGTGACGGGTTGTCGTGAATGCTCGGTCGTCATGGTCAAGGTCTTCCGCCCGGGGGCCCACCGCCGGCCCACAGACATGGGAAAGGCAAATCTCCAACCAATATGTCAGTTTACAGGGAAACCGGTGCGGGATTGAAATAGTGCCGCCCACTGTTCACCGAACGGATGCGGTCGAGCAGCATGTCATAGTCGGCATCGCCGGCCACCAGGTTGATTTCCGCCGCATTGACGATCAGCAGGGGCG
>DATFML010000177.1:0-3552 GCA_035266965.1 Gammaproteobacteria bacterium | reverse complement strand
CGGATCGAGACTGGCGACACGGGCGGGGTAAAGGTTGTAGGCCAACTGACCTTCGCCACCGTGCCGGCCATGGTCAACGCGTTGCACGACCGGATACGCGACGCCGACGGTACCCTCGAGATCGAGCTCTCCGGCGTCACTCACAGCGACAGCGCGGGACTGGCGTTGCTGGTCGAATGGCTGCGGCAGGCGCGCCGCCGGCAGGTGGCGCTGCGCTTCTCCCGCGTCCCGCCCCAGATGCGTGAGATCGCCCACGTCACCAGTCTGGAACGCATCCTGGCGCTGGACGGCGGCCCTGAGACCTGACCATACCCTCGACAAGACTGGTATCCGCGCGCGCCGGCTCGGGCAGGCGCTGAGCGAGTCACTATGCGCACAGGCCGTACTTTTGCGTTAGACTGTGGCCCTCGGCGGGCCCGCTGGGCCGCGCATTCGCCACGAGCAAAAACTGCCCCTTCCCGACCAGCATCGGGACCGTGCGGCCATGATCATGCGAATGCCGGACCGCTGACCGGGTGGCCCGTCGGGTCCGGTGGTACATTGCGCCGGCAGATGCCGGCGTGCGCAGATTCCTCCGGGGGCCGAACGTTTCTCGGACCATGGTTGTCCAAGTGCACGCCAGGACTACTGCGGCAGTACGGACCGGCAGCACGCGGGCCGGTCCGCGCATTTGCGTATTGTCCCGGGGGGGGGCATCGCTCGGCCTCGCGGCGGAGCCTGACAGACTGTATCCCGGATGGGTACCAACCTTCTCGAAGGTTGGTAAAGGTACCGGATCGTGCGACCACGGTGAAGGTCGATAGTCGCGACGCGTGACCGGCACTCCCGCGCCCGTTGCGCGACCATGGCGCGACCGGCGGGTCCGGCGCACCACAACCTGTCTGTCAGATGAGGAGGAGAAAGCCTTGACCTCGGCAAATCCAGACGTTACGGGCGCTGGCAAGGGCAGCGTCCTCGGCGGGGAAGTGGACCTGACCCGTCGCCGCTTCCTGCTCGCGGCGACCTCGGTCGTCGGGGGGGTCGCGGTCGCGGGGGCATCCATCCCGTTCCTGGCCTCCATGGCGCCGAGCGACGCGACCAAGGCTGCCGGAGCACCGGTGGACGTCGATATCAGCAAACTCAAACCCGCCGAGCTGGTTACCGTGACCTGGCGGTCGCGCCCCATCTGGGTGCTGCACCGCAGCAAGAAGCAGCTCGGCATGCTCCAGGACCGCGACGCCGACCTGAAGGACCCGCACTCGAAGGCGCCGCAACAGCTGCCGCGCTACGCCAACCCCCAGCGCTCGATCAAGCCCGAATATCTGGTGGCGGTGGCGATCTGCACCCACCTGGGGTGCATCCCCACCTACCGGCCGGAGATTGCGCCCCCGGATCTCGGGCCCCAGTGGAAGGGCGGCTTCTTCTGTCCTTGCCACGGTTCCCGGTACGACCTGGCGGCCCGCGTGTTCGATGGCTCTCCCGCGCCCCTGAACATCCCGATACCGCCGAATTACTACAAGAAGGACACCGTCATCCGCGTCGGCGAGACGGAGAACGGCGGTCATCAGAACTGGACACCCAAGATCTGGTAAACAGCGCCCCGGAGGCCCGAACCCATGAGCAACAACTCGAACCCAGTGGGCGACTGGATCGCCGCACGCCTGCCCATCCGGGAGTTCTGGCGGGACCACATGACCGGATACTGGGCGCCCAAGAATTTCAACTTCTGGTACTTCTTCGGTTCCATCGCTCTGTTCATACTGGTCATGCAGATCCTGACCGGGATCTGGCTGGCAATGAACTACACGCCCAACGCCCACCTGGCCTTCGGCTCGGTCGAGCACATCATGCGCGATGTGAACTTCGGCTGGCTGATCCGCTACATGCATGCCGTGGGCGCGTCGGCCTTCTTCATCGTGATCTACCTGCACATGTTCCGCGGGCTGCTCTACGGCTCCTACAAGAACCCGCGCGAGATGATCTGGCTGATCGGGATGCTGATCTTCCTGCTGCTGATGGCAGAGGCCTTCATGGGCTACCTGCTGCCCTGGGGCCAGATGTCCTTCTGGGGCGCCGGGGTGATCACTTCCCTGTTCGGCGCGATCCCCGTCATCGGGCAGCCGCTGGAGGTCTGGATACGCGGCGGTTTCGCCGTGACCAACGCCACGCTGACGCGCTTCTTCGCCTGGCACGTGGTGCTGATCCCGATCCTGCTGCTGGGCCTGGTATTCGTCCACCTGATGGCGCTGCACCGGGTCGGCTCGAACAACCCGGATGGCATCGAGATCAAGAAGAACAAGGACGAACACGGGGTACCGAAGGATGGCATCCCGTTCCATCCCTACTACACGGTCAAGGACCTGTTCGGCATCGGCGTATTCCTGATCGCCTTCGCGGCCGTGGTGTTCTTCATCCCGGGCATGCACGGACACTTCCTGGAGCCGGACAACTTCCAGCCCGCCAACCCGCTGCACACGCCGCCCGAGATCAGCCCGCTGTGGTACTTCATGCCCTTCTACGCGATCCTGCGCTCCATCCCCAACAAGCTGATAGGCGTGCTGTCGCTGGGTGCCGCGGTGCTGATCCTGTTCATCATGCCGGCCCTGGACCGCAACCCGGTGAAGTCGCACCGCTACCGCGGACCGATCTACAAGCTCGCGCTGCTGGTGTTCGCCTTCACCTTCCTGGTGCTCATATATCTCGGCGGGCTCTCACCGACGCCGGCCCACGCGGATATCGGTTTCCGCTTCGCGGAGCTGTACTTCTCCTTCTTCATCCTGTCCATCGTGCTCAGCCGCCCGCACGGGAAAGGCTTCTACCTCGGCACGCTGGTGCTGGCACTCGCGTTGATCTTCGTGCTGGACTGGCTGCGCGTGGGAGACATCCCGATCCACCTGATGGCCAGGACCTGGTGGATTCCGGCCCTGTACTGGGCGGTGTTCACCATTCTGCCCGCGTTCACGAATCTCAACGTGCCGAAACCGGTGCCGGAAAGGGTGACGAGCTGATGAAGAAGAAGACCGCGATCGTACTGGCCGTGCTGGTCGGCCTGCTCCTCGCCCCCGCGGCGGGTGCCGCCGGGGATCAGCCCCAGCTCGAACACGTCAACATCAATCTCCATAACCGGCCCGCCCTCCAGCGCGGCGCCCGGGACTTCGCCAACTACTGCCTGAGCTGTCACCAGGCGAAGTACATGCGCTACAAACAGCTCGAGCCCGGGCTCGGACTGACCGACAAGCAGATCGAGGACAACCTGATCTTCACCGGCGCCAAGATCTGGGACCCCATGACCGTGGCCATGACCCGCAAGGATGCCGCCAACTGGTTCGGCAAGGCGCCGCCGGACCTGTCTGACGAGGTCCGGATCCGCGGCGCGGACTGGGTCTACACCTACATCAAGAGCTTCTACCTCGACCCCTCCCAGAAGACCGGCGTGAACAACGCAGTCTTCCCCAAGGTGGCGATGCCGGACGTGTTCTGGCACCTGCAGGGCCTGCAGAAGCCGGTGTACAAGACGGTGACCGACTCCGACGGTACCAAGGAGAAGGTGATCGACCACCTGAAGCTGGTGAA
>DATFML010000176.1:0-4529 GCA_035266965.1 Gammaproteobacteria bacterium | reverse complement strand
AGCACGTGCAGGGCCAGGGCGATCGCGTGTGGTGCAGTGTTCATGAACGATTCTCCTTGGTTATCGAGGTTCGGCAGGCTGGCCGGCTTGCCGTCGCCGCGTCCGATCCCGCGGGTGAGCCTCTGCACAGGTCGACCAGGCGGGTGATCACCAGGCGCAAAGGGGCGGGGAAGCGCAGTTTACAACGGGTAGATGAGCATTCCGAGCGCCTTGGCAACGCCGTGAGGGCCGCTTCTGCGGCCTGTGCAGAGCTAGGACTGTTGCCCCGTTTGGTGCGTGACATGCCTCAGCCAGCCCCGCACGTCCCGCACCAGTTCGTCTTCCAGTCCGTCGAAGAAATGGTCGGCGCCCGTCACCTGCTGCTGCCGATAGTCCGGATTGCCGGCCCGGCGGGCCGCGGTGGCCCGGGCGCGTGCGGATTTGATCACGCTTTCCAGATCTTCGCTGCCATAGATATCCAGCACCGGGATGTGGATCTTGGCCAACTGTGTCGGCGTGTCCAGGCGTGGCTTCTTGGTGGAGGAGATCATGCCGATGCCCACGAATGTTTCGATGCCGGCCTTGGGATGGTTCGCGAGAAACCATGCGCCCATGGCGGCTCCCAGGCTGTGCCCGGCCAGCACGATGTGCTTGACGCCCTGCTTGTGCAGAAAATCGATGCCGGCCTGGATGCGGGCCGCTGCCACGCCGAACAGCGATGCATAGTCGGTCACCGGCGATCCGCTGGGCAGCAGCGGCATCTGCAGCGACAGGGTCGACCAGCCATGATCGGGCAGTTTCACGCGCAGGGCATGTATCACGCCGGGCCAGTCCGGATGCGCTCCCATGCCGGGCAGCAGGATCACGGCCCCTTTACGTGAGGCCAGCGTCTGGCGGGTGTACAGGGACAGGAAACGGGTTCCTTTCGCGGTCAGCTGCCGGGCCTTGCCGACCACCACGTCGCCTTCCAGCTGTTGCGCCCAGCGCTGTTCCCGGGCGGTGTCCTCCTTGGGCGGAGCCGTCCTGGCCGCCGGGGCAGCAGAGGCGGCGGGCTTGCCCGCGCCGCTGCAGGTGCCTGCCAGCGTCGACAGGGCCACGAGAAATAACATGCTGAGTAATGGCTTAGCGCGTTTTTGTCGCTCCATGGTTTTTCCCTGTTGCATGGACGGAATTGGGGGACGGCCGCCATCCGATCGATCATAAGGGCTGAAAATCCAGCTACGATAAGGTACATTTCGCACCTTTACGAATCCACATCGCAATTCATTCAGCGAAGAGGCCAGGACCATGCCGGACTACAAGATCGCGCCATCCATTCTGTCAGCGGACTTCGCGCGCCTGGGCGAGGAAGTCGACACCGTCCTGGCGGCCGGCGCTGACATGGTGCATTTCGACGTGATGGACAACCATTATGTTCCCAATCTCACCATCGGTCCGCTGGTGTGCGAGGCCCTGCGCAAACACGGGGTGAGCGCCGATATCGACGTGCACCTGATGGTCAAGCCGGTGGATCGCATCATCCCGGACTTCGCCAAGGCGGGCGCCACCTGGATCACCTTCCATCCCGAGGCCAGCGAGCATATCGACCGCACCCTGCAGAGCATCAAGGACGAAGGCTGCAAGGCCGGCCTGGTGTTCAACCCCGCCACGCCCCTGGAGCACCTGAAGTGGGTCATCGATAAAGTGGACATGGTGCTGCTGATGTCGGTCAACCCCGGTTTCGGCGGCCAGAGCTTCATTCCCTACGTGCTCGACAAGCTGCGCGAGGCCCGGCGCATGATCGACGAATCCGGACGCGACATCCGGCTGGAGATCGACGGGGGGGTGAAGGTGGACAACATCGCCATGTGCGCCGAGGCCGGCGCCGATACCTTCGTGTCCGGCTCCGCCATCTTCGGCACCAAGGACTACAAGGCCACCATCGACTCCATGCGCTCGGCTATCGCCGGCGTGCACGGCTGAGCGTCGACAGCGTGACCATGGAACTGCGCAAGCCGAAAATGATCCTGATCGACGTGGACGGCACCCTGGTGGACAGCGTGCCGGACCTGGCCTATTGCGTGAACGTCATGATGGAACGCATCGGCATGGCGCCGCGCAGCGAGGAATCCGTGCGTCTGTGGGTGGGCAACGGGGTGCAGCGGCTGGTGGAGCGCGCTCTGGCGGATGACATGGATGCCATGCCCGAGCCGGCGCTGTTGGAGAAGGCCTATCCGATCTTTCTCGATCTGTATGCGCAGAACACCTCCAGGCGCAGCGTACTGTATCCCGGCGTGCGCGAAGGGCTGGATGCTTTTCGGGCGGCCGGCTACGCCCTGGGTTGCGTGACCAACAAGGTGGAGCGTTTCACCCTCCCGCTGCTGCGCGATCTGGGCATCCACGACGACTTTTCCCTGATAATCAGTGGTGATACTCTGTCCAGGAAGAAGCCCGATCCGGAGCCGCTTCTGCATGCCGCCCGGCACTTCGGGGTGGCGCCCGCCAACGCGCTGATGATCGGCGACTCGGTCAACGACGTGACGGCCGCGCGGGCGGCGGGTTTCCGTATCGTCTGCGTCAGCTACGGCTATAATCACGGCCAGGACATCCGGAACGCGCATCCCGACGCCGTGGTCGATTCCATCGCGCAGATATCATCGTTGCTGGAGAAGGCAGCCTGAAGAACATGGATTTCACCGTCGAGACACACCGGCTGGGCACGACAACCGGCAAGCGATGGCGCCGCTGAACGGCGACGCTGGCTGTACCCGTTGTGCCCTTGGTTCGTCTCAAAGGTGATTCCTATGACCCCTGAACAGTTTCAGGAACTGGCTGCGCAAGGCTATAACCGCATTCCTGTGACCCGCGAAGTCCTTGCGGACCTGGATACCCCCCTCAGTACCTACCTCAAGCTCGCCGACGGGCCGTACTCGTATCTGTTCGAGTCGGTGCAGGGCGGCGAGAAATGGGGCCGCTACTCCATCATCGGTCTGCCCTGCCGCGAGGTCGTGAAGATCGCCGGCCACCGGATCACCGTCAGCCGCGACGGCGAGGTGATCGAGGAGGCGGCCGAGGTCGCCGATCCGCTGGCGTGGGTGGAGCAGTTCCACGGCCGCTATCGCATCCCGGCGGTGGAAGGGCTGCCCCGGTTCACCGGCGGCCTGGTGGGTTACTTCGGCTACGATACCGTCCGCTACATCGAGCCGCGCCTCGCCGGTTCCCCCAAGGACGATCCTCTCGGTACCCCCGATGTGCTGTTGATGGTGTCCGACGAGGTGGTGGTGTTCGACAATCTGGCGGGCAAGCTGCTGGTGGTGGTCCATCTCGACCCGTCCGAGGAAGACGTCTGGGCGCGCGGCCAGGCACGCCTCGATACGCTGGTGCAGCAACTGCGCGAGTCGGTCCCCGGCTATCGCGCCCTGGCCAGGTCCCGGCAGGTGCGCGAATCGGACTTCGTGTCCGGCTTCACCCGCGAGGGCTTCGAGGCGGCCGTGCAGCGCATCAAGGACTACATCGTCGAAGGCGACGTGATGCAGGTGGTGCTGTCCCAGCGTCTGTCGGTTCCCTACGACGCCCCGCCCCTGGATCTGTACCGGGCGCTGCGCAGCCTCAATCCGTCTCCCTACATGTTCTATATGGACCTGGCCGATTTCCACGTGGTGGGCTCTTCGCCGGAGATTCTGGTACGGCTGGAGGAAGGTCTGGTCACGGTGCGCCCCATCGCCGGCACGCGGCCCCGGGGCGCCACCGAGCAGGAGGATATCCGGCACGAGCAGGATCTGCTGGCCGATCCCAAGGAGCGGGCCGAGCATCTGATGCTGATCGATCTGGGGCGCAATGATGCGGGACGGGTCAGTCAGGTGGGCAGCGTGCAGTTGACCGAAAAGATGGTCGTGGAGCGCTACTCCCACGTCATGCACATCGTTTCCAACGTGACCGGTCGCATCCGACCCGGCCTGTCGGCCATCGACGTGCTGCGGGCCACCTTCCCGGCGGGCACCGTGTCCGGCGCCCCCAAGATCCGGGCCATGGAGATCATCGACGAGCTCGAACCGGTCAAGCGGGGGGTGTACGCCGGGGCGGTGGGCTACCTGTCCTGGTCCGGCAACATGGATACCGCGATCGCGATCCGAACGGCGGTCATCAAGGACGGCAGCCTGCACATACAGGCCGGTGCCGGCATCGTGGCCGACTCGGTGCCTGCGTCCGAATGGGAAGAGACCATGAACAAGGGACGTGCCGTGTTCAGGGCCGCAGCACTGGCGAATGCCGGGCTCAACGGCGCACATCGCTGAGGGGCGCTGCCATGCTGCTGATGATCGACAACTACGACTCGTTCACCTACAACCTCGTCCAGTATCTGGGGGAGTTGGGCGCCGATGTGCGGGTGTTCCGCAACGATCAGATTGCGGTGGAGGAGATCGAGGAGCTGGCGCCGGACCAGATCGTCATCTCTCCCGGCCCCTGCACGCCCAACGAAGCGGGTGTTTCGGTGGACACCATCCGGCGCTTTGCCGGGCGAGTCCCCATCCTCGGCGTATGCCTCGGCCACCAGAGCATCGGTCAGGCCT
>DATFML010000175.1:0-2708 GCA_035266965.1 Gammaproteobacteria bacterium | reverse complement strand
GCAGGCGGTGCCAGGAGCTGTCGGCGATCAGCACCGGGATCTTCAGGTCCCTCAGGGCCTGTGCCAGCCCCACCGTCCAGGATGAGGCCCCCACGATCAGCACGCCGTTGGGACCCACCGCACTCAGGCCCAGGCGCCGCGCCAGCCAGCCGATGGTGAAGCCGTGCAGCACCACGGTGCTCAGGATCAGAGTGAACACCAGCGGCAGCAGCAGGTCGGCGCCGCCGAAACCCCGGGCCTCCAGCGCCGGAGCGAAAACGCCGGCCATGGCTGCGGCCACGATGCCCCGCGGCGCGATCCACGCCAGCAGCGCCCGCTCCTGCCAGCTCACGTCGGTGCGGGCGGTGGCGACCAGCACGCTCACCGGGCGCACCACGAACAACAGGGCCAGCAGCAGAGCGGCGCTGTGCCAGTCCAGTCGCAGCAGGATGCCGGGATCGAGCTCGGCGGTGAGAATGATGAATACCGACGACACCAGCACGATGGCGATGTATTCCTTGAAGCGGCGCATCTCGCCGATGCCCGGCAGCCGCATGTTGCCCAGCACGATGCCCAGCACCGTGGTTGCCACCAGGCCCGCTTCGTCCTGCACCAGATTGGCCAGGTAGTAGACCACCAGCGCCACCACCAGGGCACCTGGACCTTTCAGGTATTCGGGCACGTATCCGCGCCGATAGATGTCTCCCAGACCGTAGCCGACCGCCGCCCCCAGGGCGCCCGCCACCACCAGTCCCACCCCCAGGCGCCATACCATGTCGCCGACGCTGAGCGGAGCGGCCACCAGGAAATACTGGACCGTAAGCACCGCCAGCAGCACGCCGATGGGATCGTTGATGATGCCTTCCCACTTCAGGTAGGACGCCGGCCGCCGGCGCAGGCGGGCCTGGCGCAGCAGCGGCAGGATCACGGTAGGCCCGGTCACCACCGTGATGGCGCCGAACACCAGTGCCACGGGCCAGGACAGGGCGCCCAGATAATGGGCCGCCGCGGCACCCAGCGCCCAGCTGCACGCCACACCCACGGACACCAGGCGCCACACGCCGATGGCGGCCTGTTTGAGCTCGTGCAGGCGCAGGCTCAGCCCCCCCTCGAACAGGATGATCGCCACCCCGACCTTGACGACCGGGTGCAGCAGCGGGCCCAGGTCGCTGGTGGGCCGCACCCAGCCCGCCAGCGGGCCGGCAATCAGTCCCACCAGGGTAAGCAACACGATGGCCGGCACGTGCAGGCGCCACGCCAGCCACTGGGCGAAGATGCCCAGGGCGCCGATCAGTACCAGTACGAAGGTCAGATGCTGTTCCACGGGGATCGCGATCTCGTGCCGCCCTGGGGCCATGATGCCCTGCCCGCGAGAGCTTGCCTACCTCGGTGTTGAACGTCTTCGGATTACCGGAAGACAGTCACCGCCAGCGGGCGAGAGCCTGGCGGGCGGGCGTGTTCGCGGCTCGGGCGATCAGCCCGCTGGTGGTGATGCGCACGTCGTAGACGGCCTGGTCGGCCATGGGCATGTAGGTGGAGCTGCCATAGACGGTGTCCACCCAGGGAATCCAGCCGCGATAGCGCTCGGCCAGCCGCCACAGGTCCGGACCGGAAGCGGACGCGAGACTGTAGACCGAACGCGGACCGCTGCGCTCCCGCACGACGCTTCGATACCGTCCGCTCAGTCGCTCCAGCCGATAGACCGTGTCCATCCCCAGCAGCACCGCCACACCCCGCCATTTCAGCACCCGGGCATCCAGCTCCCATTGATCGCCGTACAGGTCGAAATGTCGACCCGCCACGCCGGGCTGGGTCAGCAGCACCCGGTAGTGCCGGGGACCGATGCGACTGAAGCGCAGCACCGCCACCGGCCGTTCCATGGTCAGTCTGTGGTAGGTGTAGAGCTGGGCACCGGCCAGCCCCATGACCAGAGCCAACAGCAGCAGCG
The DNA here is from genome assembly GCA_035266965.1 of Gammaproteobacteria bacterium. Taxonomy (GTDB): domain Bacteria; phylum Pseudomonadota; class Gammaproteobacteria; order DATFLG01; family DATFLG01; genus DATFML01. The sequence continues at coordinate 781 of DATFML010000175.1, read as the reverse complement.
CCGTGCCGCTCAGCCCCAGGCCGCTCCCGGTCAGCAGACGCCGGCGCCATAACCGGCGCATGCCCAGAGTCAGCAGCGCGACCCCGGCCACAGCCAGAACAATGATGATCGACAGACCGGCCGGGACATCCATGGGGCGATTGTGCGCAGGACGCGCGCCCAGGTCCAGCCGGCGGTGTCAGCCGCCAGCGGCGTTGTGAATCACGTCACGGTAGAACTCGATCATGCGCTCGGCGAAGGCGTCGTCCGACCATTCCCGGGCGTAGGCGCGGGCCTGCTCCCCCAGTTCGCCGCGCAACGCGTCGTCGCCCAGCAGCGCGGTCACTTTGGCGGCGAAGTCGCCCACCTCCTCGGCCGCCACCAGCGCCCCGCAGCCGGCCTTGAGAATGTCCCTGGTGCCGCGCACCGCCGTGGATACCACCGGCACGCCCTGGGCCATGGCTTCGATCAGCACCAGCCCCTGGGTTTCCGTATTGGACGCGAACACGAACGCATCGGCGGCGCAGTAGCAGTCGGACAGACTGGTATCCCGGGACAGGTAGCCCACGAACAGCACGTTGTCTTTCAGCCCCAGGTCGGCCGCCTGTCGCTGGAGTTGACGCAACGCCGGTCCTTCCCCGGCGATCACCATCAGCACGTCGGGCACCGTGTCACGAACCCGCACCAGCGTCTGCAGCAGGAAGCCGATGTTCTTCTCGAAGGCCACCCGCCCCACGTGCACCAGGGTCGGACGGGCCGCCGGGATGCCGTAGCGCTGCCGGAAGCGCATCCCGTCCCCCGG
>DATFML010000174.1:0-7192 GCA_035266965.1 Gammaproteobacteria bacterium | reverse complement strand
GTTGCCGTGCCGGTGGCCAGCGCCACCGGCACCAGAGTGCGGGCGCTGATCTCGGCCATGATGATCTCGATGGCGAACAGCACCCCGCCGATGGGGGTGTTGAAGGTGGCCGCGATACCCCCGGCGGCGCCGCAGGCGATGAGCGCCGCCCGTTCCCAGTCCGCCATGCGCACCAGCTGGCCCACGGTCGAGCCGAAGGTGGCGCCGATCTGAATGATGGGTCCCTCCCGGCCCACCGACGCCCCCGACCCCAGGGAAACGGACGCGGCCAGCGCCTTGACCAGTGCCACCACGGGACGGATGACGCCGCGCTGGTAGTAGACCGCGTCGACCACCTCGGCCACCCCGGCACCGCGGGCCTCCTCGGCGAAATCCTTGACCAGGAAGGCCACCACTACGGCACCCACGACCGGCACCAGGATCACCGCCGCACCCCAGGCGCTGGGCAGGGTGTGGAAGTTGGCGTCATAGGCGAAGGACACCCGCCCGAAGAAGAACAGATTGCGGAACAACGCCACCAGCAGCCGGAAGGCCACCGCTCCGAAGCCGGCCACCAACCCCACCAGCACTGCCAGCAGGGCAACGCGCAGGCGCGACTCAGCGTTCAACCAGCCTACCGTCATCGGTGAGCACCCCGGCACGTGTGGCGACCGTTGGACCGGACTTGCCTTATCAGGCCGCGGCGGGCCGGAAAGGGTTCCGACGCCTGGACCCAGGCCCCCTGTCCGCCGGCGCGTCCGCTATGTAAGGGAGTGTAAAGGCAATAGCGCCGGCGCTGTTGTTGTACTAATTTAGCCCTATCAACAGAGGGAGACACGCCATGGCGATATCACGGAACCGCAGGGCGGCTGTAGGGACGGCGTTGGCGAGCGGTGTGATAACGGCCGTCGTGGCGCTGGCGCCACCGCTGGCCACCGCCCAGCCGCCGGTGCGCCATGAAAACCAGCAACGCGAGCGACCCAAGGGACAGCAACAGCGCCCGGGCGTGCAGCGCCAACACCAGCAGGTGCAACGCCAGCCCCAGCGCGCCCAGCGTCAGCACACCGACCGCAACCGCTATGAATGGCGCCGCAATCGCTACATCGTCGCGCGCCCGCTGGCGGCACCCATCAAGACCCTGCCCAAGAGCCATGTCACCGTGCGCATCGGCGATCGGCACTACTACGAGCATCGCGGCCATTACTACGTGCACCGCCCCAGCGGCTTCGTGCTGGTGGCGCCGCCCATCGGCGTGGTGGTGGCCACCCTGCCCGTGGGCGCCGTGTCCGTGCACATCGGCGGGGTGGTGTACTTTCTCGCGGGCGGTGTGTACTACCGGCACGCACCCACCGGCTATGTGGTGGTCACCGCCCCCCAACCGGCGCCGGACATGGTGGACACCAGCGCCCAGCGGGTGGTGGTGCAGGCGGCCATCCTGAACGTGCGTTCCGGACCCGGCCTGGAATTCTCCATCGTCGCCCGCGCCGAGCAGGGTGTCAGCATGCCGGTATTCGGAAGCACCCCCGGCTGGTACTACGTGCGTCTGCCCGATGGCCTGTACGGATGGGTGATGGCCGAATACACCATCCCGGTACACGTGGGTCCTGAGGGCTGACGGGACGTTCGACACCACTCACGACAGTGTTTCAGCGACCCGCGCCGCCGACGGCGCGGGTCGTTTCATGTTCGCCCCTAGGCGTTCGGCCGCTGCGGCAATCAAAGGCCTCTGGGGCTGACCCCCTGCCGCCAACGGGGCGCAAAGCGCACACCTCAGGCGCCCTCGGCGACACCGACGGTCGGCTCCCGATAGCCCAGCCGTGCCGAGATATCCCGGCCCGCTGCGACCACCCGGGAAACCCAGTCGTCCCGGCGCCGCTCCACGGGTGCCGACACCGACAGGCCCGCCACCGCCGCGCCCTCTCCGTCCCGCACCAGAACACCGATACACCCCACCCCCAACTCCGCTTCCTCGTTGTCGAAGGCATAGCCCAACTGATGGTCGCGCTGCACTTCCGCAATCAGCCGTTCGGCATCCACGATGGTGTTGGGCGTGAAACGGGCCAGGTGCGTGCGGGCCGCGTAGGCCCGGCAGTCGTCGGGACTCTGTTCGCCCAGGATCAGCTTGCCCACCGCGGTGACGTGCAGGGGCGCCCGGCTGCCGATCACCTGCTCCACCCGCATGATGCGGTTGGGCACCGTGGAGCGGGCGATGTACACCACGTCATCGGCCTCCCGGATGGTGAGGTTCACGGTCTCCCCCAGCTCGTCGCGCAGGGCGTCCATCACCGGGCGCGCCAGCTGTTCCAGGGTAGCATCGCCCCGCAGGCGGCAGCCCAGCTGGATGAGCTTGTGGCCCAGGCGATAGCGGCCCCTGGCGTCCCGTTCCACCAGACCCTCGATGGCCAGCGCCGCCAGGATGCGATGGGCGGTGGACGGGTGCAGTTCGGTGTCGGCGGACAACACCTTGAGGCTCACGGGTTGGTCGTAGGCGGCCAGGGCGTCGAACAGGCGGGCGACCCGGCCGATGAGTTGCACGGCGTTGCCAGGTTTCGTTTTCATTTTTTCATTCTATGAAATCGATGCCATCTTGTAAAATATTAACGGCGCTCTTACGGTAGGTGCCATAGCCGCCGCTTCCCTGTGCGGCCAGGAGGCCTGCCATGAACACAGCTCCCGACACCCTCGAATCCGCTGCGCCCGCCTTCACCGCGGGCATTCAGTACTTCGGCGCCCCCTGGACGGGCGCCGCCTTGCGCGCCGAGCCGGTCATCGGGGCCGGCGAGGTTGCCATCGCCGACCCCGCCGATGCTGCCGCCGTGCAGCAGACCCTGCTGGCCGCCGACGCCCTGCGCTATCTCACCCTGCAGGTCACCGGCACCAAGGCCTCCGGCCATCCCGGCGGCTTCGCCAGCAGCGCCGAGGCCTACGCGGCGCTGGTCATGCTGGGCCACACCAATATCGTCACCGAGGTGGGCCACCATGCCCCCGGGTTCTACAGCGCCATGTTCCTGGACCGGTCCCTGGAGGCCCTGGGCATCCGCACGGTGGCCGAGCTGGGCGAGCGCTTCCGCGAGCGCGGCGGCCTGCTGGGCCACCTGTCCGGGGCCATTCCCGGCATCCTCTCCCCCGCCGGGCCCCTGGGTCAGGGCCAGCACTTCGCCATGGCCGGCGCCCTGCTGCATCCGGGCACCCTGTTCCCCTTCACCCTGGGGGACGGCGGCATGGGCGAGCCCTACGTGCTGTCCGCCATGATGCACTTCGCCACCGCCTACCCGCGGGCCACCAATTTCCTGCCGGTGCTGGTGTGGAACGGCTACAGCCAGGAACACCACTCCATGGTCTCCACCCTGACCAACGAGCAGATGGTGGCCTACTGGAAGGGCCACGGGTTCCAGGAAGTGATCCTGGTGGACGCCAGGGATTTCGACGACGGCGGTCAGCCCGGGCCCTACGCGGACAGCGCACGCTTTTCCTTCCAGCGCCGCCTGGACTTCGCCGGCGCCGTGCTGGCCGGCATGGACCGGGCCGCCCGCTCGGCCCTGGGGGGCACCCTGACGGCGTTCATCATCAAGCAGATGAAGGGCGCCGGCGTGCACACCACGGGATCGAAGTCCCACAACCTCCATCCCGCCGACACCCTGGACAAGCCCCACATGGTGGAGGCCCTCAAGGCCCGCGCCCTGGCGCCGGAAGCGTGGGCCCTGGTGCGTACCAACTTCGAGCGTGCCGGCGGCGGACCGGCCGCCCGGACGGCGGTGACCGAGTCGGTGCTGGAGCTGGCGCCCCTGGGGGCCCTGCCCACCACCGACTTCCCGGTGGGCGGCGACCGTCAGGTGCCCTCCACCGCCATGGGTGAGCTGGTGGCGGCGCTGGGGCGTCAGGATCCCCGCTTCCTGGTGACCAACGCGGACGGCAACGAGGCCTCGGGCATGGTCAACATCAATCAGGCCCTGCAGATCCGCCACCCCACCGAAGACGCCCTGTACCACCAGGGTCCGGCCGGGCAGGTCTACGAGCCCCTCAACGAGGACGCCTGTGCGGGCCTCGCCGCGGGGGTGGCGCTGTTCGGTGCCCGTTCCCTGTGGCTGTCCTACGAGAGCTTTGCCGTCAACGGCATGCCTATCGTGCAGACCGTGACCCAGGCCATGGCCGAGCTGCGCCGCCGCACGCCGTCGGTGGTGTGCATGTTCACCGCCGGCGCCCTGGAACAGGGTCGCAACGGCTGGACCCACCAGCGCCCGGAGATCGAAAACTACTTCGCCGCCATGATGCGCAACGGCAACTTCTATGCGCTGTTTCCCTGCGATGCGAACATGATCCAGGCAGCCTACGAGTGGGCGGCGACCAGCCACAACAAGGGCATCGCGATCATGGGGTCCAAGAGCCCGCTGCCGGTGTACACGACCGTCGAACAGGGCCGTCAGGCCATCGAGCGGGGCGCCGTCATCCTCTACGAGAGCAAGTCCGGCACCGGCCCGGCGGTGGTGTTCGCCGTCACCGGCGACATGGTGCTGCTGCCGGTGTTCGAGGCGCGGGACGCCCTGGAGCGCAGCGGCCGGCGGGTGCGCATCGTCGCGGCGGTCAACCCGCGCCGGCTGTACCGCCCCGAGGACGTGGCCTGGGACACGGTCGCCGAGCCGGACGGCGCCTTCATGGACGACGCCGACTTCCATGCACTGTTCGATGCCGACCTGCTGGTGGGCGTCAGCGGCGGACCCGGCGGCCCCCTGGAGCCCGTGCTGCTGCGCAGCCGGGCCGCCCGCCGGGAGCTGATGACCTGGAAGCGCGGGGAGACCACCGCCTCGGCCGCCGAAGTCATGGCCCATAACGGCCTCAGCGCCGGCGATATCGTGAGCCGGGTGGAGCGCGCCTTGGGAGTCTAGAGATGGGACGCGTCAAGATCGTCGTACTGGACGACGACCCCACCGGGTCGCAGACGGTGCACAGCTGCCTGCTGCTGACCCGGTGGGGCGTGGACACGCTGTCCGAAGCCCTGGACGATGCCTCTCCGCTGCTCTTCGTGCTGACCAACACCCGCAGCATGGAGGCTGCCCATGCCGAAGCCGTCACCCGCGAGGTGTGCCACAACCTGCGCACGGCGCTGGCCGCCAGGCCTGACCTGCATGTCATCCTGGTGAGCCGCTCCGACTCCACCCTGCGGGGCCATTATCCGCTGGAAACCGATGTCATCGGCGCGCTGTTGGGCCCCTTCGACGCTCACTTCCTGGTACCGGCCTTCTTCGAAGGCGGCCGGATTACCCGCGACAGCGTCCATTACCTGGTCCGCGACGGCCGGGAGGTGCCGGTGCACGAGACCGAGTTCGCCAGGGACTCGGTGTTCGGTTACGCCCACAGCTACCTGCCGGCCTACGTGGAGGAAAAGACCGGCGGGCGCATACCGGCGGATCGCGTCGAGCGCTTCCTGCTGGCCGACGTGCGGGGCGACAGCCTGGAGCGCCTGCTGGAACTGCGGGATAACGCCTGCTGCGTGGTGGATGCCGAACGGCAGTCGGATCTGGACCGCTTTTGCGACCAGGTCAGGACGGCGGCCGCCCGGGGCAAGCGCTTTCTGTTTCGCAGCGCCGCCAGCCTGCTCACTTCCCTGGCCAACCTGCCGCCCCAGCCGGTGCCCGCCGAGGCCATGGCCCGCTACGTGCGGGGCGGCCGCCCGGGCGTCGTCATCGTCGGCTCCCATGTACCCACCACCACCGCCCAGCTCATGGAACTGCTGGCCATGCCGGCCACCACCGCCATCGAAGTGGACGTGGAGCGTCTCGCCACCGAACAGCACGCCGTGCTGGCGTCGGTGCTGCGCGAGGCGGAGGCTGCTCACCAGGCGGGCAACACCTCCGTGATCTTCACCACGCGCGCCGAAAAACAGTTTGCCGACCAGCGGGAACGGCTGGCGTTCGGCAAGACGATCTCTTCTTTTTTCAATGCCCTGGTGCAGTCCCTTCCGGCCGATCTGGGGTTTCTGATCACCAAGGGCGGCATCACCTCCAATGACGCCTTGAGCACCGGTCTGGCGCTGACCCGCTGCCGGGTGCTGGGCCAGATACTGCCGGGCTGCTCGGTGGTGCGCTGCCCGGTGGACCATCCGCGTTTTCCCGAGCTGCCGGTGGTGATCTTTCCAGGCAACGTGGGCGACCGGCAATCCCTGGCGGTGGCATACGCCCGCCTGCGCAACCTCCCGGCGCCGCTCTGAGCCCACCGGCTGAAGGCAGCGGCCTGCCGTTGCAGACCCTCGTGAATGAGTTGCACACCGTCGGGAACCGGCGGGCGACGGACATGCCTAACAGAAAACCGTCGGCGCCCTGGTGTGGCACCGCGATGCCGGTACCATGTACTATTCAGGAGCACGGGATCGATTGGGGGCAGGACGCCACCAGGCCCGGAGCATGCCGTCCCCGACCGGGACCCACGGGACTGTGCCGGCGCTGACCCCGTCGGCGAACGCCACGTTCGCGGACTACGGACTCCCGTCCAGCCGGGGAGACCGACCCCCGCAGCGTACGCCTTGCACGGAAACCGTCGTCGTACCATTTCGGGGCCGACGCAGTCGGCGCAGCGGACACACGGCAGTATACCCACCTCAGGGCACGGCGAACGCCGGCCGCTGGCTGCCCACGGGCCGGCGCCGACCGGGCATGCCCCGACGCACAGGCGCGGGCCGCAGGAGCGTGCGCCCGTACGACCGGGCAGCACACTGAGCGCCCCGGCGGTGCCTGGCAGGATTCCGGCAATGAACAACAGCAGCAACCCGAACCTACGGTTCGCAACAGAGGCAACCGCTCGTGATGCAATTTTCCATGCCCCGCCCACTGTCCGCCGCCCTTGCGCTCGCAGTGGGCCTTCTTCCCGCCGCCTATGGCCAGACACCTTCCCCGGCCCCCACGCCGGCAGCGCCGGTGCCGGCCGCGCCGGACATTCCCGCCCGCGCCTTTGTGGTCCTGGACTATTCCACCTCGCAGGTGCTGGCGGCCCGCAACGCCCACAAGCACGCCGCGCCGGCCAGCCTCACCAAACTGATGGTCGCCTATATCGTTTTTCGGGAGCTGAAGGCCGGCCGTATCCACCTCAACGATGAGGTTACGATCAGTAAGAAAGCGTGGCGCACCGGCGGGTCGCGCATGTTTCTTCGTGTGGGCACCAAGGTTACCGTCAAGAAGCTCATTGAGGGCATGATCGTCGACTCGGGCAACGATGCCACCGT
>DATFML010000173.1:0-2558 GCA_035266965.1 Gammaproteobacteria bacterium | reverse complement strand
CGCCAAGCACGGTGCCCTGCAGAATGGGCGCGCCGTCGGTGAACCCGCTGTCGCCCGTGAAGCTGTAGTCCACCGTCGGGCTCAAATACAACCTCGCCTGGCCGCCTGTAACGCTGAATCCTATCGTCCCTGTGGTATTGTCAATCGAGGTGATCTGCTCCTGAAGGGTGGCCGCCAAGGTCAGTTCGTAGGGCGTACCCGTTCCCGGACCTGACAAGCCGTTCAGGTTACCCTGAGAGACCCCGCTGCCGTGGTCACTGACGAAGGTCTGAAAGTTGCCGTCAAGAGTCGAGCCGACACCTAGCGTAGAGGCGGTGGTAGGCCTCAGTAGCAGCGCCCCGGAACCGAAATCGTAGGCGCTGAAGGGACCGACTGTTGGCGCGTTGGTAACACCGTTGCTGCCGGCGCTGTAATCCGCCGTACCCACCCACGTCGTACTTGCGCCGGCGGGGGCAGCGACAGCCACAACAAGACCCGCAGCCGCCAATACAGCCCGAAAAATCGAATACATGATCACGCTCCTTCGTAAGATCTAACGAATGTGACACAGCGAGTCTTCGGGTGCACACCCACGACAACTTGACGTGGGGCCCGGTGACCCTTTCAGTTTGTGCGGTGGGCTATGCATTTACTGTACCGGAACTTGATAACCCCCACAAAAACATGCGCGTATCTGTTTGTGTGACGACGGTTACAAAGTGGCGCCCGTAAAAACCATTGACGGTAAACAGGACCCTGTCGGTGGCCCAATGGGTGGATGCCTGCCTTCGAAATCGGACAGAAGGCTCATGTCAACAACCACTTGCCACCATACCCGCCGAGTATGAAGGGAACATATTACAGGCGTAAGGCAGGCCGACGTCCGATTGTCCCGTCCTTACCACCAGGACGGCGCCCCGGAACGCGACCGACGCCGCCACCGCCCGATCAGACAAAGGCCACCAACAGCACCGCGCCCAGCAGCAGGCGATAGATCACGAACGGCAGCATACCCATGCGATCCAGCAGCTTCAGGAAATAGTGGATGCACAGGTAGGCACTCAACGCCGACACCACATACCCCAGACCCAGCGCCCGCCAGTCCACGGGCGCGCCCTGCAGATCGAGATCGATCACCTCCAGGGCGCCGGCCAGCACGATCACCGGAATGGACAGCAGAAAGGAAAAGCGGGCGGCGCCGGCCCGGGTGAGGCCCATCATCAGGCCGGCGGTCATGGTGGCACCCGAACGGGAGGTGCCGGGCACCAGGGCCAGGGCCTGGAACACACCGATCACCAGCACATCCTTCCAGCCCGCGGTGTACTCGTCCCGCCGGCGCCGCCCCCAGACATCGGCCGCCCACAGCAGCACCCCGAAACCGATGGTGGCCCCCGCGATCACCAAAGGTGAGCGCAGCTGGGTTTCCACGGCATGCTTGAAGGCCAGTCCCGCCAGACCCACCGGAATGGTTCCCAGCAGCACCGCCCAGGCCAGCCGGCTGTCGCGGCTCTGTCCGCCGCCCACCAGCGACCGGCCCCAGGCACCGGCCATGGCCGCGAGCTCGTGGCGGAAGTAGAGCACCACGGCGGTGAGGGTGCCCACATGCACCGCTATGTCGAAACCCAGGCCCTGGTCGGGCCAGTTCACCAGTCGCGGCAGCAGGATCAGGTGGGCGGAACTGGAAATGGGCAGGAATTCCGTCAACCCCTGCAGCAGGGCCAGGGCCAGGATATGGGTGATTGCCATGGTGGTTGTGATGTCCTTCGGGTGTTGTCCGGCGCCGCAGAGCGTGCCTTACGGCGGCACCCATCGAGCCCGGCTGTTCTTGTGCGACGCATCGGCGACCGGTCGGAATTTATCATGTCCGCAAGGACGGGGCGCGGTGCGATTGTCTTGAAGTGATGCATCAGGGTGGGCAAGGGCGCTGAATCGTTTCATCGTTGTTTGCGCGCCGGGTTGGCGGGCTGAGCCCGGCGAGAGCCGGCATTCACCCGGCCACATCCACCGCGCGACGTCGGAAACGCCCCCGCCATCGCAAGTGTTTGCTACAGCCGGTTGCGAAGGTCCTGCAAACGGAAGCCTACCGGCGTGTCATCCAAGCCGCGCCCCAGGGCGATGGCCTTGAAGCGCTCCCCCATCTCGCCGGGCAGGGTCAGGGTCTTGGCCTGGCGGGCCAGATCCAGGTAGGCCGCGCCCTCCTGCGGGCTGACCTCGGCGAGCAGAGTGTCGAGCCCCGCATCCATCAGGTAGTGGGCCTGGGTGGCGAAGCCCATCACGTCCAGGCCCGCGGCCGCGGCGGCCTCCGCCACGGCCGTGAAATCCACATGGGCGGTGATGTCCTGCAGACCCGGCAGGATGAGGGGATCGGCGTGGGCGCGCTGGCGGTAGTGGCACATGAGCGTGCCGCCGGCGCGTTCGGGATGGTAGTACTCGCGGCGCGGATAACCGTAGTCGATCAACAGCATCAGGCCCCGTGCCAGACGCCCGGCGAGGCTGCCCAGCCAGGCACCGAGCTGCAGGTCGACCTCCGAGGCATAGCCCTCGGGCAGGTCCGTCTCCTCGGCCAGGGATGCCGCCGC
>DATFML010000172.1:0-5639 GCA_035266965.1 Gammaproteobacteria bacterium | reverse complement strand
TGTTCTTGTGCTGGCGGTTGCAGGTGGTAAAGGCCTTCTCCACCCCGCCCTTGCTGAGCTCGATGGTCGCCCGTACTTCATCACCGTTGCGGGCGGTAATGCCGGCACTGCGACACCAGGGCAGGAATTGCGGGTAGGCCTCGATATCGCTCACCAGAGCGAACATCTCGGCCGGTGTATAGGGCACCAGGGCCGATTTGCTTATTGTGGTCAATGTGACTCCTCAGAAACAACGTACAACACGAACTTCTGCATCAGCGGTGCCGTCCCAGCAGACCCAGGATCAAGTCCAGAATCCCGCTGACATTCAGAAACACCAGAATGATCGCCACCGGCGCCAGATAGCGGACCAGCGCGCGCCAGAGACGGTAGCGGATTCCGTCTCCCATACCGAGCTCGTCGCTGCTGGCCTGCCGGGGCATGCGCCAGGCGGCGAACACGGCAATCAGCAGCCCGCCAAGCGGCAGCATGATGTTCGCGGTCAGAAAATCCAGCAGGCCGAAAAAGTTCTTGCCAAACAGAGTGTACCGGTCCCAGACATTGAGCGACAGCAGGCAGACCACGCCCAGCGCCCAGGCCGCCATGCCGGCCCATGCGGAGGCCTTGACCCGGTTCATGCCGCGATTCTCCACCAGCCAGGTCACGATGGGCTCCAGCAGCGAAATAGCTGAAGTCCACGCAGCGAACACCAGCAGAATGAAGAACAGCATTCCAAAGAACGCGCCGCCCGGCATTTCGCCGAAGGCGATGGGCAGGGTCATGAAGATCAGGCCGGTGCCCTTCTGCACCGGCAACCCGTACCCGAACACGATGGGGAAGATGACCAGCCCGGCCAGCAGAGCGACCAGGGTGTCCATAAAGGCGATGATGAACGTGGTGCGTGCAATGGAGGCCGTATGGGACAGGTAGGAGCCGTAGATCATGATGGCGCCCATCCCCAGGCTCAGGCTGAAGAAAGCCTGCCCCATGGCGTCCAGCACGGCCTTGGGGGAGAGTCTTTGGAAGTTCAGGTTGAACAGGTAGTGGACGGCCACATCGAACTTGCCGGTGCCCATGCCGTAGCCCACCAGCACCAGCAGCAACAGGAACAGCCCGGGCATGAGAAACCGTACCGCCTGCTCCAATCCGCTGCGCACGCCCCGGGAAACCACCACGATGGTCATGACCATGAAGATGGTATGCCAGGCGAGCAGACGTTCGGGATCTTCGGTGAAGGAGGCAAAGATACTGCGCACGCCCTGGGCGGTGGCGCCGTTGAACACCCCCACCCCGGTCCGGATCACGTAGGCCAGCGTCCAGCCCCCCACCACACTGTAGAAGGACAGGATCAGAAAGCCGGCGGCCATACCCATCCAGCCGATCCCTTCCCAGACCGGCAGCCGCCCGGCCTCCTCGGCCAGCGTTCGCATGGTGTTGACGGGCGTCTGGCGGCCTCGTCGCCCCAGCATGATTTCGGCCATCATGATGGGTACGCCGATCAGCACCACGCACAGCAGATAGACCAGCACGAAGGCTCCGCCGCCGTTCTCCCCCGTGATGTAGGGAAAACGCCAGATATTGCCCAGGCCCACCGCCGAACCGGTCGCCGCCAGGATGAATGCAAACCGCGAGGACCACTCGCCGTGAATGGATGTGTGCCGCAGCCCCATAGGCCGTCCGAACCGCTCAGCGGGCCAATTTGCCGCGCCCATTGTCGATGAAAAACCCATGGGCCACAACTGGCTGCACCCGCGGCCACCGGCCTCCATGCAAGCCCTGCGGGACTGATATAATGCCGCGATGAGCAAGCAGAAACCCAAGAAGAAAGGCGTCACGGACAACACCATCGCCCTCAACCGCCAGGCCCGCCACGAGTTCACCATCGAGGAGCGTCTGGAAGCCGGCCTGGTGCTGGAAGGATGGGAGGTGAAGAGCCTGCGCGCCGGCCGTGTGCAGCTCAAGGAGAGCTATGTGGTGATCAAGGAAGCCGAGGCCTGGCTGTTGGGCGCCCACATTACCCCTCTGCCGGCGGCGTCCACCCATGTCCGGCCGGACCCGACCCGCACCCGCAAGCTGTTGCTGAACCGCCACGAGCTGAATCACCTCATCGGCGCCGTCGAGCGCAAGGGCTACACCCTGGTGCCGCTGGTCATGTACTGGAGCCGCGGGCGCGCCAAGCTGCAGATCGGACTGGCCAAGGGCAAGAAGGCCCATGACAAGCGGGCCACCGAAAAGGAACGGGACTGGCAGCGGGAGAAACAGCGTCTGCTGCGCGCCCGTTGAAAGGCGGCTCCACCGCCCCCACCTTGTTTTTGACACCGGGACGCCCCCAACGACGGGGCGGTTTCTGGTATAATAGGTTCGTTGATTGAAGCCAGGGGGCGACTTGGATTCGACGTGGGTCGCAAAACCTTAGGTGCATGCCGAGGATGCAGATTTCCTCGTAAATCCATCTGCAAACTTATAGTTGCCAACGACGACAACTACGCACTCGCTGCTTAAAACCCAGTAGGGTGCCGTCTGACCGGGGCCGTGCTTGTGCGCCCGTCATCAGGCGTCGACTCTCACAAGCTCGCGGTGAAGCCCGCCCGGGGCGGACCCGTTAAAACCCTTACCGGGCTCGCCGTCTGTCTTCCCTGCCCGTCGGGTAGCAGTCGGTTAAACTCAAAGACCGGGATAAGCATGTAGAGCCGAGGGCGGAGGGCTCACGGACGCGGGTTCGATTCCCGCCGCCTCCACCAAATGAGAAAGGGTTGCCGACAGGCAGCCCTTTTTTTGTTTGGTGGCGGTGGTGTGGCCGGTGGATGAGAGCCCGCGTTCTGCGGGTTGCCGTAGCGAAGCGTAGGTACACTTCATGAAACTCCGATAGGAGGTTCTAAGTGTCGATTCCCGCCTCCAAATAAGAGAAGGTTGCCGACAGGCAACCCCTTTGTAAGCGTCCGGTTATCCCATCTTGAGCCAGGGCGTGGTTGGGGCAGCATAGTGTCCACTTGTTTTTTAGTGGACGCCTATCATGAGTAGCATAAGCGTATCGCCATCGCGTCAGAAGCGTCGGCGCCACGCCCCGGCCTTCAAGGCCGATATTGTGGCCGCCTGCCGACAGCCCGGTGCGTCCGTGTCACGGATTGCCCTGGATAACGGCCTCAATGCCAACATGGTGCGGCGCTGGATTAGCGAAGCCGAGCGTGCGGCCGGCACCGCGCCGGCGTTTGTGCCGCTCCGACTGCCGCCAGCATCCACGCCGGGTCAGGCTACCCCAACACACCCTGCCATCCGGATCGAGATACCCCGTGCCGCAGGCGCGGTCATCGTCGAATGGCCCGTGGAGCAGGCCAATCAGTGCTTGGCGCTGTTGCGCGAGTTGCTGCGATGATCCGCATCGACGCCATCTGGCTGGCCACCGAGCCCCTGGACATGCGGGCCGGGCCGGACAAGGCCCTGGCCCGTGTGGTCCAGGTCTTCGGCGAGGCGCGCCCGTACTGGGCCTATCTGTTTGCCAACCGCCGGGGCAATCGGATGAAGGTGCTGATCCATGATGGCCTGGGGCTCTGGCTCTGTGCCCGGCGTCTGCACCGGGGCAAGTTCCATTGGGGGGAGAGTTGGCGCGGCGATCGGCTGGCCTTGAATGAAGAGCAGCTACAGGCCCTGGTACAAGGGCTCCCCTGGCAACGCGTGGGCGCCGCGGGTGTGATCTCGGTGCTGTAGAGAACAGCAGGCTGTGACCGATGCCATTCCCCCTATAGGGGATCGCCCCGCCAGCGAAGCGCTGGCATACTGGGCCGATGACTCAGGCGCCGGACCTTCATCAACTGTCCCCCGAGCAACTCCAGCAACTGGCGGCTGAGCTGCTCACCCGTGTCGAGCAGCAGGATGCGATCATCCAACGCCGGGGTCAGGCGCTACGTCACAGTCAGGCCCTGAACGAGAAGCTGACCTATGAACTGGCCCTGCTCAAGCGCCACCACTTTGCCAGGCGCAGCGAGCAGCTCAACGCCCTCCAGGTCAGCCTGTTGGACGAGGTCATCGACGCGGACATCACCGCCATCGAAGCGGAGTTGGCAACGGCTCAGCCGGAATCGGCCCCGGCCAAGCCCAAACAAGCGCCCAAGCGAACCCCGCTGCCGCCCGAGCTACCCCGTACCCTGATCCACCACGAACCGGACAACACCCAATGCGGCTGTGGCTGTCAGCTCAAGCGCATCGGTGAGGATGTCAGCGAAAAACTGGACTACGCACCCGGCACCTTTACCGTGGAACGCCACATCCGGGGCAAGTGGGTCTGTGGCCATTGCGACACCCTGATCCAGGCCCCGGTACCGGCCCACGTGATCGATAAGGGTCTTCCCACCACCGGGCTGCTGGCCCAGGTGCTGGTGGCCAAGTATGCCGACCACCTACCGCTGTACCGCCAGGAGAGGATCTTTGAACGAGCCGGCCTGACGTTGGCGCGCTCGACCTTAGCCCAATGGATCGGTGCCTGTGGCGTACAGCTTCAGCCGCTGGTCGAGGCCCTGCGCGAGGCGTTACTGCGTCAACCGGTATTGCACGCCGATGAGACGCCGGTGCCGATGCTGTCGCCGGGTAACAAGAAAACTCATCGAGCCTATATCTGGGCCTACAGCACCACGACCTTCGCCGAGCTGAAAGGCGTCGTCTACGACTTCGCCCCCAGCCGCGCCGGCGAACACGCCCGCACCTTCCTCCAGGGCTGGCGAGGCAAGCTGGTCTGCGATGACTATGCCGGCTACAAAGCCGGCTTCGCAGAGGGTATCACCGAGATCGGCTGCCTGGCCCACGCCCGGCGCAAGTTCTTCGATCTGCATGCCGCCAACAAGAGCCAACTGGCGGCCCAGGCGCTGGACTACCTCGGTCGACTTTACGCCATTGAGCGCGAGTCCACAGACCTGACTGCGGATCAACGACAGCAGTTACGCGACGAACGAGCCCGGCCCGTTGCTGATGCCTTGCATCAATGGATGCTGGCCCAGCGACACAAGGTGCCCGATGGCTCGGCGACGGCCAAGGCGTTGGATTACAGTCTCAAACGTTGGCAAGCACTCACACGCTATCTGGATGATGGCGCCGTGCCCATCGATAACAACTGGGTGGAGAATCAGATCCGGCCCTGGGCACTGGGGCGTACCAACTGGCTGTTCGCCGGGACGCTGCGCAGTGGTCGGCGTGCTGGCGCCGTGATGTCGTTAATCCAATCCGCCAAGCTGAACGGGCATGACCCGTATGCTTATCTCAAGGATGTGCTGGCGCGCCTGCCGACACAGAAGAACAACGCGATTGCCGAGTTACTGCCCCACAACTGGAAACCGCCTACCCCTGGCAAGGGGTGATGGCCGAACGCTTACGTTTCGGGGACCCTTGATTCTTGTCCGGATTCGGGGTTCCGGGCGCGAGAGTGCAGGTATCTGTACCGCTTACCAAGACGTAGTTATCGGGACAATGCGCCGGTATCGGCTGCGGCAGCGCGGTGCCCGATACCTGCTGCCCGCCGCCGCATACGGTGGTTGGCCCGAGAAGCATGGTGGCAAACTTACCGGTTGTCGGACCATCGCCGTAATAGGTCGTTGAATAGTTGCATCCGTGTTCCACATAAGAGTAGCCCCAGTACGCTACCCAGTCTTCCCACCAGCCATGTATCGCGGCAC
>DATFML010000171.1:0-16273 GCA_035266965.1 Gammaproteobacteria bacterium | reverse complement strand
CCGCCGATCAGCTTGGTGACTGCGATTTCGTCGTGGCGATTCTGGATGTCGAGGCGGATGGTGTTGCCGACCACCAGCAGCACCGCCAGGCCCAGCAGAGCCGCCACCACCAGCACGCCGCGCCGGCCGATGGCCATGATGGCGGCGAGGCGCTTCACCCACTGCAGGTCCAGCTGGGCCATGCTGGTCTGAGGCAACTGGCGGAGCTTGAGCAGCAGGGCCTGCACCGCCGCCGGATCGTTCTGCCGGGCCGGCTTGACCACCAGCACTGCCGGCAGCGGGTTGCTGTCCAGCGCATCCAGCGCCTTGCCGAACCCAGACAGTCGCCGAAATTCCGCCAGTGCCTGGTCGCGAGTGATGGTGCGCACGCTGCCGACCCCGGCCCAGGCGCCGACCCTGGATGCCAGGTCGGCGGCCTGGCCGTCACTGACGGTCTGTTTCAGGAACACTGAGATGCTGGCGGCCCCGTTCCAGCCGCCGCTCAGGCGCTGCAGATTGTTGAGCGCTACCAGCAGGGTGGCGGGCAGGGCCAGTGCAATGCCGATGACCGCCGCCGTCATCAGCGTGGACATGGGGTTGCGGTACAGCCTTCCCAGGCTGGCGATGAGCACCTGGGCGTGGCGCACCAGGTAGACCGGCGCAAAGGTAGCGCTTCGCCTGGGCGGGCGCGCGCTCATGCGGTCGCCCGGGCGGATGCCTCGCCGGCCACCAGCTGACCGTTGCGCAGGCTCAGCAGGCGATGGCCCAGGGAGGAAATCAGGGCGATGTCATGGCTGGCCACCAGCACGGTGACGCCCACCTGGCTGAACTGCTCGAACAGCCCCATGATCTCCCGGGACAGTTCCGGGTCCAGATTGCCGGTGGGCTCGTCGGCGAGCAGCACCGGCGGTTTGTGCACCACGGCCCTGGCGATGCCGACCCGCTGCTGTTCACCGCCGGACAGGGTGATGGGGTAGGCCCGTTCCCGCTCCAGCAGCCCCACCTTGCCCAGGGCCGCCCGTACCCGGCGCCCGATCTCCTGATGCCGCAGGCCGCTGATGACCAGTGGCAGAGCCACGTTGTCGAACACGGTTCGATCGAACAGCAACTGATGGTTCTGAAAGATGATGCCGATCTGTCGGCGCAGGTAGGGGATGCGCCGGCGGCCGATCTTGGCGAGGTTGTGCCCGCCGATCACCACCTGCCCGTGGCTGGCCCGCTCGATCAGGGGAATGAGCTTCAGCAGCGTGCTCTTGCCGGCGCCCGAATGGCCCGTGACGAACGCCATCTGCCCGCGCGGGATGTGGAAACTGACGCCGCGCAGCGCTTCATGGCCGCCGGGGTAGCGTTTGCTGACATTGTCGAAGCGGATCATCGATTACCGCGCAGTGCAACAGTCTGGCATGGCTGATCGCCGGTTTCAGGCGGCTTCGTTTTCGGTTTCGAACAGGGCGGCCACGAATTCGGACGCATCGAACACGCGCAGGTCCTCGATGGTTTCGCCCACCCCGATAAAGCGGATCGGAATGCCCATCCGTTTGGCGATGGCGAAGATGATGCCGCCTTTGGCGGTGCCGTCCAGCTTGGTGAGCGTGATACCCGTCACCCCCACCGCTTCATGGAACTGCAGCGCCTGGTTCAGCGCGTTCTGGCCGGTCCCCGCATCCACCACCAGCATCACCTCGTGGGGGGCGGTGTCGTCGAGCTTGCCCAGCACACGCTTTATTTTCTTGAGCTCCTCCATCAGGTTCGACTGGGTGTGCAGCCGCCCGGCGGTGTCCGCAATCAGCACGTCTGCCTCCCGGGCACGGGCGGCCTGCAGAGCGTCGTAGATGACCGAAGCCGAATCTGCGCCCTGGTGCTGTGCAATGACCGGGATGTGGTTGCGCTCGCCCCACACCTGCAGTTGTTCCACGGCGGCGGCGCGGAACGTATCCCCGGCGGCCAGCATCACCTGCTTGCCGTCTTCCTGCAGCCGGCGGGCCAGTTTGCCGATGGTGGTGGTTTTGCCCACACCGTTCACGCCCACCATCAGGATCACATAGGGGCGGTGGCGGGTGTCGATCTCGAGCGGCTGCGTACAGGGGGCGAGTATGGCGGACATGTCTTCGCGCAAGGCCTCCACCAGCGCCTCGGCGTCGCTCAGTTGCTTGCGTTTCACCCGCTGGGTCAGGTCCTGAATGATGCCGGCGGTGGCTTCAACGCCCACATCGGCCACCAGCAGTTGGGTTTCCAGCTCGTCCAGCAGTTCGTCGTCGATCTGGCGCCGGCCGAGCACCAGGCTGGCCACACCCTCGGTGAGTCCCGATCGCGTCTTTTTGAGGCCGGCCTTCAGACGGGCGAAAAGGCCCCCTTTTTTCTTCGCTTCCGGTGCCGCTTCCGGGGCGTCGGGGACGTCGGTCTCCGCCGCCGGCGCGTTTTCGCTCTGCGCCTCTTCGGCCTGCTCGGCGCCGCCGCCCTTGAAGCGGGCGAACAGACCGGTCTTCTTCTCCGCCCCGGCGGCGGACGAGGTGGCACCGTCGGCGTCCTCCGCCGGCGGCGCCGGATCGCTGTCCGCGACGGATTCCGGTGCCTCCGGCGTTTCGGGGCCGGGCTTGTTGTCCTTGCTGCGTTTCTTGAAGCCAAACATGGATCGGGGGCGTCCTGGGAAACGACTCTGTCGGCGGCTTATCCTAGCACCCAACTCCTGCTATGGTAAGCGACGTCAGCAGGAGGTCAGGACATGTTCCGAGTGGTTTTGTGGATCCTATTGTTTGCGCTGGCGATGCCGGCGGCAATGGCCGGGGCTGTACATCAGTACCGTCTGGACAACGGCTTGAAAGTGGTCGTGAAGGAAGACCACCGGGCGCCGGTGGTGGTTTCCCAGGTGTGGTACAAAGTCGGTTCCAGTTACGAGCACAGCGGCATTACCGGTATCTCCCACGTGCTCGAACACATGATGTTCCAGGGCACCAGGAAGCACCCCGCCGGCGACTTCTCCCGTATTATTGCGGAAAACGGCGGCACCGAGAACGCCTTCACCAGTCGCGACTACACGGCCTATTTCCAGATGCTCGCCAGGAGCCGCCTGCCGGTCAGTTTTAGACTGGAAGCCGATCGCATGCGCAACCTGCTGCTGAAGAAGAAGGAGTTCGACAAGGAAGTGCATGTGGTCATGGAGGAGCGGCGCATGCGCACCGACGACAATCCCGAAGCGCTGACCGCCGAGCGTTTCGATGCCGTCGCCTATGCCAACAGCGGGTATCACATCCCGGTCATCGGCTGGATGAACGATCTGAAACACCTGACGGTGGCGGACCTGAAGGCCTGGTACCACCGCTTCTACGCGCCCAACAACGCCACTCTGGTGGTGGTGGGCGACGTGGACCCGGCCCATGTGTACGCCCTGGCGAAGCGTTATTTCGGCCCGCTCAAGCCCAGCAAGGTCCAGCCGCCCAAGCCGCGCCAGGAGGTCGATCAGAAGGGCATCCGCCGCATCGTCATCAACGTGCCGGCCGAGACGCCCTACGTGTTGATGGGGTACCACGTACCGGTGCTGCGCACCGCCAAGGACCCGCAGGACGCCTACGCTCTGGAGGTCCTTTCCGCCATCCTGGACGCCGGCGACAGTGCCCGTCTGGCGCGCAACCTGGTGCGCGGCAGTGAGGTGGCTGCCAGCGCCGACGCCGGTTACAACCTGTATGCCCGCCAGGACAGTCTGTTGATGCTGGACGGCGTGCCGGCCAGCGACCACAACGCCGATCAGCTGGAACGGGCGCTACGGGGCCAGATTGCCGACTTGCGGGACAAGCCGGTCAGCGCAGCGGAGCTCGAGCGGGTGAAGACCCAGCTGGTGGCGGAGAAGACCTATCACCAGGACTCGCAGTTCTACCAGGGCATGCAGATCGGCACGGTGGAGTCCGTGGGCCTGAATCTGTCGGTCCTCGACCAGTACATTCCCCGTATCCGGGCGGTGACCGCCAAGCAGGTGCAGGACGTGGCCCGCAGGTATCTGATCGAAAAACACCTGACGGTGGCCGTGCTCAAGCCCCTGCCCATGAAGGACGGCCACCGGCCCCGTCCCCGACCCCTGGGGGGTGAACATGTTCGTTGATGGCGTGGTGACCGATCCCGCCGGTCGTCGGTGCGGGGGGTGGGCTGCGGCCCTGCTGCTGTTGCTGTTGCCCGCCGTCGGCTGGGCCATGGCGCCCATCCAGCACTGGCAGACCGGCAACGGTGCACGGGTCTACTTCGTGCCGGCACCGGAGCTGCCCATGGTGGACGTACGGGTGGTGTTCGATGCCGGCAGCGCCCGGGACAACGGGCATCCCGGGCTCGCCCACCTGACCAACGCGCTGCTGGACCAGGGTGCCGGTGAGCTGACGGCCGATCAGATCGCCGACCGCCTGGCCGGGCTGGGCGCCCAGCTCAGTACCGGTGCCATGCGGGACATGGCCTGGGTGTCCCTGCGCAGCCTGAGTGCGGCCGATCGCCTGGATCCGGCGGCCGACCTGGTGGCCAAGGTGCTGGCGCAGCCGACATTCAAGAAGACCGCCTTCGACCGCGAACAGCAGCGACTGATCGTGGCCGCCCGCCAGCGCGAGCAGCAGCCCGCCGCCGTGGCTCAGCAGGCGTTCTACCGTGACCTGTATGGCAACCAGCCCTACGGCTCGCCGCCCGGAGGCACGGTGGACAGCCTGCAGGGGCTGAATTCGGAGGACGCGCGCGGCTTCTACCTGCGCTACTACGTGGCCCACAACGCCACCGTCGCCATTGTCGGCGCCCTGGACAGCAAACAGGCCCACGCTCTTGCCGACCGTCTGGTGGGCAGGCTGCCCGCCGGCGAGGCGCCCGACCCGCTGCCCAAGGTGGCTGACCTGAGCCGGGGCAAGACCCAGCGGGTGGATTTTCCCGCCAGCCAGACCACGATCATGATGGGCGCGCCGGGCATCAGCCGCACCGATCCGGACTATTTCCCGCTTTATGTGGGCAACTACGTGCTGGGGGGCGGCGGTCTGGTGTCCCGTCTCAATGAACAGATCCGCGAAAAGCGGGGCCTGTCCTACAGCGTTTACAGTTACTTCGCTCCCATGGCCCGGCGCGGGCCGTTCGTGCTCGGCCTGCAGACCCGCAACGACAAGGCGAGCGAGGCGCTGGGGCTGATGAAGAAGGTGCTCGACGGGTACGTGAAGAACGGCCCCACCGCCAAGGAAGTGGAAGCGGCCAAGAAAAACATTACCGGCGGCTTCCCCCTGCGGGTGGACACCAATGCCAAGATCGTCGAATACCTGGCCATGATCGGCTACTACCATCTGCCTCTGGATTACCTGAAGACCTTCAATCGAAAGGTCCAGGCGGTCACCCGCAAGCAGATCCATGCCGCCTTCGAGCGTCGGGTACATCCGGATCGGATGGTTACCGTTATCGTCGGCGGCGGCCAGTGACGGGCATGAAAGCGTTTCGCTGACACGCGCGCAAGCGCCTGCCTACAACATAATGCGACGATTCGCCAAAGACGCGCGACGGGCCGGTGGGCTAGTCTGTGAATCCGCTCCCGGATTGGAGCGGTACATTCAAAACTTCAGGGAGGAAGACCCATGCAACGACGGACCCTCTGGGCCGCTATGGCCCCGCTCGCCTGTTTGGCCGGCGTCTTTTCCGGCAGCCTTCACGCCTCCACCCTCGCCCCCACGCCGCTGATTTCGGAAGTGCTGTATGACGCGGTGGGCGGCGACGGGGGCGCGACCTTCGTCGAGCTGTTCGGACGCCCCGGTTTCTCACTGGCGGGTATGACCCTGGTGGGTGTCAACGGAAGCGACGGCAACGATTACAAGAGCGCGGCGCTGAACGGCGTCATCCCGGCGGACGGCGTATTCGTGATCGGCGACGATGGCGGCGGCGGATCGACGTCGGTGCCGGATGCGGACCTGATCGCCGACATCGATCTGCAGAACGGCCCCGATTCCCTGCAGCTGCGTTCCGGTGCCACGGTGCTGGACGCCATCGGCTATGGCGACTTCTCCGCGGCGGTGTTCGCCGGGGAGGGTCGTGCCGCGCCGGATGTGAGCAGCGGTGCCAGCCTGGCGAGGCTCGCCGGCCTGCCGGACACGAACGACAATCTCTCCGACTTTCAGGTGCTGAGTGTGCCGACACCGGGCACGGTGCCGGTAAGCAGCGTCCCGGTGCCGGGAGCGGCCTGGCTTTTCGGCTCCGGTCTCGCCGTGCTGAGTGCGCGTAGCCGGCGTCCACGCAGCGATTCCTAGCCGGGCGGCCGCCCGACCCCGGTCGGGCGGCCATTTGACCCGCCGCCGCCCACGCGGGAACATGCCATGCCTCGACGTTGCCGCGACCTTCATGAAATCCACGTCCAACCGTAACCAGCTGCGTATCATCGGCGGTGCCTGGCGGGGTCGCCGCCTGGCCTTTCCACCGGTCCCGGGCCTGCGTCCCACACCCGACCGGGTGCGGGAGACCCTTTTCAACTGGCTGGCGCCGACGCTGGTCGGCGCCCGCTGCCTGGATCTGTTCGCCGGCAGCGGTGCACTGGGACTGGAAGCCGCTTCACGGGGCGCGGCGCAGGTGGTGTTGGTGGACAGCGACCGGCAGGTGACGGCCGCTCTGCGCGAACATGCGGTGCGCCTGCAGGCGGGGGAGGCCGTGGAGGTGGTGCAGGCCGATGCGCTGACCTTTCTGGACGGGCCGGCCAGGCCGTTCGATGTGGTGTTTCTCGATCCGCCCTTCAGCCGGGGCCTGCTGGCGCCGTGCATCGCCCGGCTCGAAGCCGGCGGCTGGCTCGCCCACGATGGTTACCTCTATCTGGAGGCCGAACGGCACCTGGCCGAGCCACCCCTGCCGACGGGTTGGGAGATCGTCCGTTCCAAGACTGCCGGGCAGGTGGGCTACCATCTGGCCCGCCCGCGTTCATCCAAGTCCCAGGGTTGAATCGGCGGCCGCGGTTTCCCGCAACCCCGGCTTCGGGGATAATGGCCGGCATGCAAACCGCCGTCTATCCAGGCACTTTCGATCCGATCACCAACGGGCACTCGGATCTGATCCAGCGGGCCGCCCGCCTGTTCGATCGGGTGATCGTGGCGGTGGCCGCCAGTTCCGGCAAGCAGCCGGCCTTCCCCCTGGCCCAGCGGGTCGCCCTGGCTCGGGACGTGCTGACGGGTCTGCCCAACGTGGAGGTATGCAGCTTCGACATCCTGCTGGTGGACTTCATGCGCCAGCGCGAGGCGGGGGTCATCCTGCGCGGTCTGCGGGCGGTGTCGGATTTCGAGTACGAATTTCAGCTGGCCAGCATGAACCGCCAGCTGGCGCCGGGTGTGGAGACCCTGTTTCTCACGCCGGCGGAGCAGTATGCGTTCGTGTCGTCCAGCCTGGTGCGGGAAATCGCCCGCCTGGGCGGGGACGTCTCCGCCTTTGTCCATCCCAATGTCATGGCTGCATTGCGCGATAAGATTGGCTAATATGCGTCGAAGCCAATTGACGGCCCCTTACCGCTCGAAGCCGGGGTGGCGGGTGTCGTCCGGCCGTTGAAGTTTGCGTAGAGAGAATCAGCTATGGCATTGATGATTACCGACGAATGCATCAACTGCGATGTGTGTGAGCCGGAGTGCCCCAACGAAGCCATTTCCCAGGGTGAAGAGATTTACGAGATCGATCCCAACAAATGCACCGAGTGCGTCGGCCACTACGACACGCCTCAATGCGTCGAGGTCTGCCCGGTGGATTGTATCCCCCTCAACCCGGACTGCCAGGAGAGCAAGGAAGAGCTGATGGTCAAATACGAACGTCTGACCGGCCATCCGGCTTCGGCGTGACTGGACGGCGTTCCAGGGACGATCATCCCACAGGGCCCCTTCGCGGGGCCCTGCTGCGTTGCGCCGTGGTGCTGCAGGCGGCGGTGCTGCTCTGGGCCAGCCCGGTACCGGCATCGGCGGCCGGGCGTCCCCCGGCGGCGGCGGTGGCCAGCGCCCATCCGCTGGCCACCCGCGCGGGCATGGAGATCCTCGCCCAGGGCGGCAATGCCTTCGACGCCGCCGTGGCGGTGAGTGCCGCCCTGGCGGTGGTGGAGCCCTACAGCTCCGGTCTGGGCGGCGGCGGTTTCTGGCTGCTCCATCGGGCGGCCGACGGCCAGGAGGTGATGATCGACGGCCGTGAACGGGCGCCGCTGGCGGCCCACCGCAACATGTATCTGGACGCGCAGGGCAACGTCGTGCCCGGCCTGTCCATCAACGGCCCCCTGGCGGCCGCCATTCCGGGCGAGCCGGCGGCGCTGGTGTATCTGGCCCGGACCTACGGTCGCCTGCCCCTGGCCAGGAGTCTGGCTCCGGCCATCCGTTATGCCCGCCGGGGTTTCGCGGTGGATGCCAAGTACCGGCGCCTGGCCCGCTTCCGTCTTGAGGAACTGCGCCGCTTTCCGGCCGCAGCGCGGGTATTTCTGCACGACGGCAAGGTGCCCGGGGTGGGCCAGCGCATCGTTCAGCCCGAGCTGGCGGCGACCCTGGAGGCCCTGGCCAGACACGGGCGTGCCGGTTTCTATGCCGGCCCTGTGGCCCGCAAGCTGGTGGCCGGCGTACGGGCCGCCGGCGGCATCTGGACGGCGCGGGATCTGGCTGACTACCGGATCGAAGTGCGCCAGCCCATCCACGGCGAGTACCGCGGGATCCGTATCACCTCCGCGTCGCCCCCCTCCTCCGGGGGGATCGGGCTGGTGGAGATGTTGAACATCCTCTCCGGCTATCCCCTGGACAAGCTCGGTCCGGTGGACCGGGACCATGTCATCATCGAGGCCATGCGCCGCGCCTACCGGGACCGGGCCGAGTACCTGGGCGACCCGGCTTTCGTGACCATGCCGGTGAAACGCCTGCTGAGTCCCTATTACGCCGCCGGGCTGCGGGCCTCCATCCGCATGGACCGCGCCACCCGCAGCGCGGCGCTGCCGGGTATCGCCGAGCATTCGGACGGTCCCGACACCACCCATTTTTCCATTCTGGACCGGGACGGGAATCGGGTGGCCGCCACCATCACCATCAACTACCCGTTCGGCTCCTGTGTGCTGGTGCCGGGTACCGGCGTGCTGCTCAACGACGAAATGGACGATTTTTCCTCCAAGCCCGGGGTACCCAACGTCTATGGCCTGGTGGGGGCGCAGGCCAATGCCATCGCCCCGGGCAAACGTCCTCTGTCCAGCATGACGCCCACCTTCCTGGAAAGTGACCGGGGCGTGGCCATACTGGGAACACCCGGCGGCAGTCGCATCATCACCATGGTGCTGCTGGCGACCCTGGATTTTGCCGCCGGCCACGGCCCCAAGCACTGGGTGGATCTGCGCCGCTTCCACAATCAGTACCTGCCCGATCGGGTCCAGTATGAACCGGGCGCTTTCAGCCCGGCGGTCATCGCGGGCCTCAAGGCGCGGGGACATCACCTGCAGGCGTTGGACCATACCTACGGCAACATGCAGGCCGTGCTCTGGGACCGGCGCCATCACCGGGTGGAGGCGGCCAGCGATCCGCGCGGCGTGGGCCAGGCCATGGTGGCGGCCGATCCCGCCGCGGCGCTCGACGCAGCGCCGCACCGCTAGCTCGTCTTTCCCGCCCGGTACCGCGGATGCGTCGGCCGATCGGCGCCCGCACCCACTGCATGGCTGTCGGAGCCAGAGCAACGCAGGGAGCCGTTGCCGGGCAGGTGGCTGGCGAGGGCGATTCGCAGCCGGCAGCTCAGTGCTGGCAGGTGGGACAGTAGAACGTGGAGCGCTGGATCTGGCGCAGTTCCCGGATGGCGCCGGCGCAGGTGGGACAGGGCGCGCCGTCGCGACCATAGACTCGCAGGTACTGGCGGAAGTAACCGGGTTTGCCTTCGCTGTTCAGAAAGTCACGCAGGGTGGTTCCCCCCTGGGCGATGGATTCCTCCAGCACCTGCCGCACCGACGCCGCCAGCCGCCGGTAGCGCTCGCGGGCGACGCGGCCGGCGGGACGGTTGGGATGGATGCCGGCCAGGAACAGGGCTTCATTGGCGTAAATGTTGCCGACCCCCGCCACTGTCCGGCTGTCCATCAGGTAGGGCTTGACGGCAATGCGTCGTCCCCGGGCGCGGCTGTACAGATAGTCGCCGGTGAAGCCGGGGTCCAGGGGTTCGGGTCCCAGGTCGGCCAGCAGTGCATGATGCTCCGCCAGGGTTCGTGTCCACAACACGGCGCCGAAGCGCCGTGGGTCGGTCAGGCGCAGGGCGCGTCCGTCCGCCAGCACCAGATCCACATGGTCGTGTCTGCCCGCCGGCGACGCGGCATCCACCACCCGCAGGGAACCGGACATTCCGAGATGTACGATGACGGTGCCGCCGTCGGTACGCAGAAGAAGGTATTTGGCGCGCCGGTCCACCTCGCGGATCATCTGGCCGGGCAGCTCCCGGCCCAGCCGGGCGGGTACGGGCCAGCGCAACCGGCGCTGGCGGACGATGACCTGCAACACCGTCTGACCGGTGACATGGGGCGCAATGCCCCGGCGGGTGGTCTCGACCTCAGGGAGCTCGGGCATGATTCATGGTAGCACGGCCGCGGCCGGGAGCTACCGTGGATGCCCTGGCTAATGCGCCGGCGCGCCGGCCGGCGTTTCGGACGTGTGGGTCTTGCCCTTTTCGGGGTGGACCTCGGGGATGTGCAGCAGCCGCTTGGTGCCCTCGGAGCCCAGGTGATAGGCAAAGCCCAGATCGGTTCGCGCCAGCACCAACTCGGGCTTGCGATGGACGATGACGAAATGGATCGGGGTCTTGTGACCCTTCAGCCTGACGGTCACCGCCGGCTGGTGGGCGCCGGCGTGCCCGTTGCCGCCCTGGTACGTCTGCACCGTGATGGCCGAGGCCGCCGCCCAGCCGTCTGCGAAGCGCTGGATGGCGTCGGACGTTATGTCGGGATTGTTCGGGGTCAGGGTCCAATGGCCCTTGCTGTTCTGCTCCAGCTTGAACCGGGGTGTGTCG
The DNA here is from genome assembly GCA_035266965.1 of Gammaproteobacteria bacterium. GTDB lineage: Bacteria > Pseudomonadota > Gammaproteobacteria > DATFLG01 > DATFLG01 > DATFML01. The sequence goes on along the minus strand of DATFML010000171.1, from coordinate 5,335 downwards.
ATGCCGGTGACGGTGGCACCGTCCGGGAGCAGCCGACGGCTCACGAAAGTGGTTACTCCGCCGTTTACCAGCGGCTGGTAGTCGTCCGGCACCAGGTACACATGGTCACCCACCTTCAGGTAACGGTCCCCGCCAATGGCGCTGGTGGTTCCGAACTGGATGAGCGGGCCCTTGTTGAAGCGTACCGACGCGTGGGGTTTGTCCAGCTTGAGCTGGGCGGCGTCCATCTTCGAGAGCGGATAGCTGTGGCTGACTTTCTGGTCGGCCAGGCGCAGCAGACCGGCTACCGCGAATTGGGCCGCGCGCAGATCGTGCTTGCCGACGATATACCACTGCTGACCCCGCTTCTCGAACGTCATGTCCGGCCGGTCGGCGCGCTTGAGCTCGATGCGGGTAACGTCGGCGGGTTTGAGGGATGTGACCGTCACGGCCGGCTTGGGCGGTTTCTTGCCGGGCTGCAGCCAGGCCACCAGCCCCAGGACGACAGCGCCCAGCAGAAGCGCCAGATTGAGCAGACTGCGTGATGACATGGTGCTTGGGCCCCCGCCGCTCTTGCGTATGGGTCAGCGCTTGCGCCGCCGCAGCCAGATCACGACACCGCTGGCGACCAATCCCAAGGGTATCACCAGCAGAAAGCCGGCGCCGATCATGAACTGCGCCGTGGGGCTCAGGTTCAGGGTGCGGTCAGGAGCTGATTTGGGCTGGATCGCAATGAAGCTGTCATCGTGGCCCAGCCAATGGATCATGTTCAGGCCCAATTGTCGGTTGCCCCCGTTGCCCAGGTAGGCGTTGGAGAGGAAATCCCCGTCGCCGACCACGAGCACCCGCTGCTGGTTGTCATGGCCGTGCCGGTCCGCCTGCTTCGTGCCGCCGTCGTGTTTTCCGGTGTCACGCGTCAGAGCGTAGCCGAGGTTCAGCGGTCCCGGCCGCTCGTCGGTGCCCTTGTTGTAGCGGATCTGTCCGGACAGCTTGCCGGTCTCGGTCCAGGCCCGCGCCTGGGTGGTGAGAATGGGGCGCCGAGTCCAGTCGGTGTGTCCGTGATCGTTGGTGTCCAGCGCCGCCGCGGTGGGGAACAGGGTCACCGTGTCCATGTTGCGGGTCACCGGGTCCCGCGGATAGTCGGTGACCAGCACGAAGGCGGGATTCTTGATGCCGAACAACTGCGTGGTGGGGTCGACAATGACGCCGGGGAGGAAATCCAGCCCCAGCTGCTCGGCCAGCGGCTGCAGGCCATGCAGGCTGCCCGGTTCCGCCATCCACAACAGATTGCCGCCCTTTTCCACGTAGTGGCGGATGATCTTGACCTCGCCGGGAAGCAGATTGACCTGTGGACTGGCGATGACCAGAACACTGGTGTTGGACGGGATGGTGGGGGTCTTGGCGAGGTTCAGCGTCTCGACGGTCAGGCCCTTGTCCTTGAGGGCCTTGCCGAAGTCCCCCAGGTCGTAGTTGGCCCGCCCCAGCGGATCGCGCTCGCCGTGGCCGGTGAGGAACACGATCCAGCGCTTGCCCTGGCGCGAGGCCCGCAGGATGGCATTGGTGACGGACTGCTCGTTGAGCTCACGGACATGTTCGCTGCGTCCGTGGTAGGCGACCATCAACTCTCCGTCGCGCTGGATTCCCAACTGGCGTACCCGCTGCGGTTCGGCGTCGGGGTTCACGAACGTGAGGCGCACGTCCGATTTGACCCGCTGGTAGCGGCCGATGAGGCTGCGGATGCGACCACGCAACTCGGCGTTCTCGCGGGCGAAGGCGGTGATGGTGATCGGGCCCTTCAGCCCCTGCAACAGTTTGATGCTGCCTTCGGACAGCGTGTTGCGGGCTCCCGCCGTCCAGTCCGATTGCCAGGTGTACTGGGTGCTCAGCCAGCCGAGCAGGCCCATCACTGCCAGCAGCAGCACCACGAATGCGACGTTCTGGATGCGCAGAGTGACTTTGGATCGACGGGTGACTTGCATGTGTTGTATTCCGGGTCAGCCGTGGGTACGCGGCTTGGTCGCGTCCATGAGTGCGGCCCAGTTCATCAGTGCGGCAGCCGGTCCCTGTCCAGACGACGGATGCTGAGCACCAGAAAGGTTGTGATCACCAGCAGGAAGTACACGATATCGGTACTGCTGACCAGGCCCTTGAGCAGCGCCTGATAATGGTGCGCCATGGACAGGTAGTTGAGCGCGCCACCCACTTGGGGACGGCCCGTGCCCGCCCAGTCCACGATCCACAGCAGCAGCAGAATGCCGAAGGTGCTGACCGCCGCCACCGTGGGCTGCTCGGTGAGGCTGGACATGAACAGGCCGGCGGCGGCGAAGGTGGCCAGCAACAGAACGAGCGCCAGCAGGCCCGCGGCCAGCTTGCCCATGTCGAGCGGCGTTCCCGCCAGCAGGCTGAACGGCATGATGGCGATCAGGGCCACCATGATCAGAAAGAACACCAGCACGCCGAGGTACTTGCCGAGCACGATCTCGGTCATGGAAACCGGCGATGAAAACAGCAGGCTCAGGGTGCGTGTGCGGCGTTCCTCGCTGAGCAGCCGCATGGTGATCAACGGAGATACCAGCATGAGGATCACGCCGGCGTCGCCCAGCATGGGGGCGACTACCACGTCGGTGACGCCCGGTCCGTTGGGCATGGAGGCGAGACGCGTCTGCCACACGGAGAACGAATCCACCTGGACCAGGAATATCCAGCCCAGGATGAACATCACCACCGCCAGAATGGACCAGGCCAACGGCGACAGGAACAGGCTCTTCAACTCGCGTCCGGCGATCGCCACGATCATCAGGCTGCCTCCTCCGGGTGGTTGTGCTCGGCGGTGGTGAGCTCCACGAAGATCTGTTCCAGGGTGCGACGTTCGGGGGTGAGCTCGTACAGACGCCAGCCGGCGGCCGCGGCGCGTTCCACGATGGCTTCGGCCGGATCGGTGTCGCCAAAGTCGACGCGGAAGCGGCCCTCGGCGAGCGCTTCGGCATCCGTCACGCCTGTCAGCTGCCGCAGCTCCTCGACCGTCGGCGCGTTGTGGAAGGCGACGATCAGTCGGTGGACCCGCAGACGGTGTTCCAGGCTGTCCGTGGAGTCCGAGAACACGAGCCGGCCCCGGTGGATGATCTGCACCTGACTGCAGGTCCCCTGTACCTCCGGAAGGATATGGGTGGACAGGATGACGCCGTGGTCCTCGCCCAGCTCCCGGATCAGCGCCCGGATTTCCCGGATCTGGATGGGATCCAGTCCGACGGTGGGTTCGTCGAGAATCACCACCGCCGGGTTGTGCAGGATGGCCTGGGCGATGCCGACCCGCTGCTGATAGCCTTTGGAAAGATTGCCGATCAGGCGGGGACCCTCCACATGCAGGCCGCAGCGCTCCTTGGCCCGCTTGAGCGCGCCCGCGCGGGCCCCGCGGCTCACACCGTGCAGGCGCGCGCAATAATTCAGGTATTCGTCCACCGTCAGCTCGCGATACAGCGGCGGCTGCTCGGGCAGGTAGCCGAGCTGGCGTTTGGCCTGTTTGGGGTGGTCCAGCAGGTCGGTGCCCGCCACCGTGATGCGCCCGGCGCTCGGCGCCAGGTTGCCGGTGATCATCTGCATGGTGCTGGATTTGCCGGCGCCGTTGGGCCCCAGGAAACCGAGCACCTCACCTTTGGCGAGCTCGAAGCTGACATTGTTCACGGCGCAGTGGGGGCCGTAGTAGCGATACAGCTGTTCGACGCGAATCAGGATTTCGTTTGCCATCTGCTTTTTCTATGCGCGACCGGCTGATGGGGCGGACAGGGCGAACCATGCCACAAACCCATCCTATAGAACAACGCAGCGCCCCGATAGTTCCTGGCAGTGTCGGATCGACGCCGGAGCCCCGGGTACACACCGTATGGAGAGCGGGGCCGGGCGCGACAGCCCGCCGCTGCAGCGGGTACGATAACGCCATCGACAGGCGGAGGCTTCGGTCTTGAACCATTCGGTCCCTATGGCGAAGGCGGCACCCGGACCTGCGGGGAGCGCCCGCGTGCCGGCGGCGCGGTGGACGGTTGTCTGACATGCTGCTGGGCGTCGATACCGGCGGCACGTTTACCGATTTCGTGCTGTTCGACGGCCACCGTCTGCGAGTGCACAAAGTCCTGTCCACACCCAGGGCGCCGGAAACGGCCATTCTCACCGGTGTGCGCGAGCTGGGTATCGATCCCGCCGGCCTGCGGGTGGTGCACGGTTCCACGGTGGCCACCAACGCCGTGCTGGAAGGCAAGGGCGCACGCACCGTCTATGTGACCAACCGGGGGTTCGGCGACGTACTCACCATCGCCCGTCAGGCCAGGGCGGAGCTGTACAATCTTCAGCCGCCGCCGGCGGCGGTGCCGGTGCCCGCCGAATTGTGCCTGGAGACCGGCGGCCGTGCGGGTGCGGACGGCCGGGCGATCGAAGGTCTCGGCGATGCCGACCTCGCCCGTCTGCGAGCCGCGCTCCAGGCTCTCGCGCCCGAGGCGGTGGCCATCAATCTGCTGTTCTCGTTTCTCGACGACCGTTTCGAGCGCATGGCGGAGTCCGCCGTGCCGCCGGGTGTGTTCGTGTCCCGTTCATCCGCCGTGCTCCCCGAGTACCGCGAATACGAGCGCGGCGTGGCCACCTGGCTCAACAGCTACGTGGGTCCGCTGGTGCAGGGTTACCTGGGCCGGCTGGGCAGCGCACTGGCGCCCGCTTCCGTCACCGTGATGCAGAGCTCGGGGGATACGGTGGATGCATCCGCCGCCGGCGAGCGGAGCGTGCATCTGCTGCTGTCCGGGCCCGCCGGCGGTCTGTCCGGCGCGGCCTTCGTCGGCAGGGCCGCCGGCTCCCCGCGCCTGCTGACCTTTGACATGGGCGGCACATCCACCGACGTGGCGCTGATCGACGGCGAGCCCCGTCTGACCACCGAAGGGACTATCGGACCCTATCCGGTGGCCGTGCCCATGGTGGATATGCACACCATCGGGGCCGGCGGCGGTTCCATTGCCACCGTGGACGCCGGCGGGATGCTGCAGGTGGGGCCCCAGTCGGCGGGCGCGGATCCCGGGCCCGCCTGTTATGGCGCCGGGGGCAGCGAGGCCACGGTGACCGATGCCAATCTGGTGCTGGGCCGGCTGTTGCCCGACGCGTTTCTGGGCGGTGCCATGGAACTGGACGTCGGGGCCGCGCAGCGGGCCGTTGGTCGGCTCGCCCGGGTTATGGATGTGTCCGTGGAGCGGGCGGCCGCCGGGATCGTGCAGGTCGCCAATGAGCACATGGCGCAGGCCCTGCGGGTGATTTCCGTGCAGCGGGGCGTCGATCCCCGCACCCTGGTGTTGACCTCGTTCGGCGGCGCGGGCGGACTGCA
>DATFML010000170.1:0-2987 GCA_035266965.1 Gammaproteobacteria bacterium | reverse complement strand
GCCGACGGCAGCCAGCCCATGCGCTCGGCACGCACGTTGAAGTCGATCAGATGTTCTCCCTCTTCCGCCGTGCCGGGACCGAGCAGATCCTTGACCTGCAGCTTCTCGTAGCGCCACTGGTCGGTATGGTTGTACCAGAAGGAGGTGCCGTTCATGTGCCGGGGCGGGCGCAGCCAGTCCAGAGCGAACGCCAGCACCGTCCAGCCCGCCTGCGGACGCAGCTTTTCCTGTCCCACATAATGGGCCCAACCCCCTCCGGACTTGCCCACACAGCCGCACATGATCAGCAGGTTGATGATGCCTCGATAGATCATGTCGGTGTGGTACCAGTGGTTGATTCCCGCCCCGACGATCACCATGGAGCGCCCTTCGGTGCGGTCGGCGTTGTAGGCAAACTCTCGGGCCACGGCGATGATCGCTTCGCGCTTTACACCGGTGTGCTGTTCCGCCCACGCCGGGGTATAGGGCGCCACGTCGTCGTAGCCTTTTGGTACGCCGCCCTCCTCCAAGCCACGGTCCACGCCGTAACCGGCCATCATCAGGTCATGGACGGTTGCGACCCACACCTCCCCGTCCCGGACGGTGACTCGCCGGGCCGGCACCTTACGGTGCAGCACCGCCTCGCCATCGCCGCCGAAATAGGGAAACGCCACGGTCACCGCATCATCGCAGACATCGATCAAGCTCAGCCGGGGACGGATGGCCCGGTCGGAGACGGCATCGGTGGGCTCCAGGTTCCAACGTCCCTTCTCGCCCCAGCGAAAGCCGATACTGCCGGTTGGGACGCACAGGTGTCCGCTGTCCTCGTCGAACACGATCGGCTTCCATTGCGGGTTGTTTTCCTGGGCAAGATGCCCATCGAAGTCCGATGCCCGCAGGTAGCGGCCCGTTTCCAGCACGCCGCCGTTGTCGGTCAGAGTGACCAGCATGGGCATGTCCGAGTACTGCCGGCAGTACTCGGAGAAGTAGTTGCTGGTGCCGGTGGCGTGGAATTCGCTCAGCACCACATGGCCCATGGCCAGGGCGAGGGCCGCGTCGCTGCCCGGCTTGGGTGCCAGCCACAGGTCCGCGAACTTCACGTATTCCCCGTAATCCGGCGAAATGGCCACCGTTTTGGCGCCCTTGTAACGCACCTCGGTATAGAAGTGGGCGTCTGGGGTGCGAGTCTGGGGGACATTGGAGCCCCACACCAAGAGATAGGTGGAGTTGTACCAGTCGGCGGATTCAGGTACGTCGGTCTGTTCGCCCCAGATCTGGGGTGAGGCCGGCGGCAGGTCGCAGTACCAGTCGTAGAATGATGGCATCACACCGCCGATCAGAGACAGATAGCGGGTCCCCGCCGCGAAGCTCACCATGGACATGGCGGGAATGGGCGAGAAGCCCGCCACCCGGTCCGGTCCATAGCGCTTGATGGTGTAGACGTTGGCGGCAGCGATGAGCTCCGTTACTTCGTCCCAGGCGGCACGCACAAAGCCTCCGAGGCCCCGCGCAGACTTGTAGCGTTGGGCCATGTCGTCGTCTTCGACGATGCTTTCCCAGGCAGCGACGGGATCCTTGTCCCGGCGCGCCTGCTGCCACAGCTCCATCAACGGCCCCCGCACCAGCGGGTATTTCACCCGTTGAGCGCTGTACATGTACCAGGAGAAACTGGCACCACGGGGACAACCCCGTGGTTCGTGGTTTGGCAGGTCGGGGCGGGTGCGGGGATAGTCGGTCTGCTGGGTCTCCCAGGTCACCAGTCCGTCTTTGACGTAGATCTTCCAGCTGCACGAGCCCGTGCAGTTCACACCGTGGGTGGAACGCACCACCTTGTCGTGGTTCCAGCGGTCCCGGTACACCCGCTCCCAGCTCCGGTCCTCCCGAGAGACGGTGCCATGGCCGCCCGCGAAGGATTCCACATTGCGACGGAAGAACAGTAGACGATCGATGAAATAGCTCACGGAGTAGCCCCCGGCGTGGCGTCTGACATGTGCGACGGTGCGGCCCGGTCGAGGCGCGTGAAATACAGGGCAATGCCGATGCTGATCACGGCCAGCACCACATAAGCAAAGAACCCGCCCGCGTAACCCCGCGTCCCCATGGCGTCCACAGTGGCTCCCAGAAACGGTGGTATGACGAAACCTCCCAGTGCGCCCAGGCCGCCCACCAGACCGGAGGCACCACCGACGGCTGTGGGCACGTACTTGGGCACCATCTTGAACACAGCCGCATTGCCTACGCCCATACCGACCGCAATGATCAACTCGGCAGCTAAGTCGATTCCGAACTGGATAGCGAAACTGAGTATCAGGGCACCCACCAGCACCAGGGAATAGGCCAGGATCGCCGCTCGCTCCCCTCCGATACGTTCGGAAAGCACGCCCCCGAACACGCGCACCACCGCGGCCAGCAGCGAGAACCCTACGCCTCCGAGAACCCCTGCCGTCTCGACGCTCATGCCATGCAGGTTTATCCAATAGGTGGGAAACCAGGCGGTCAGCGCCAGAAAGCCACCGAAAGACGTGAAGTAGAGTGCCACGAGGCCCCAGGAGCGAGGGTTTTCTGCCGCGGTGATCATGGCGTGCCAGACTGCCTCCTTCGGGAACAGCTCCTGACCCCGCCTGCCAGCAATCTCCTTGCTGGTCTCCACGTCCGCACCCTGTTTGCGCAGTTGGAAGTAATAGGCATCCGGCGTGAACATCCAGTAGATGGCCGTGCCGATGAAAAGAAATATCAACCACGCTAGGTAAGAGCCGGCCAGCCCCCAGTGTATGATCGCGAACGGTAGCATCAGGGTGAACAGGCCGGGCGCGAGATTGCCCACGCCACCGTAGGTGCCCAGGGCCGTGCCCTGGCGGCTCTGGGGATACCAGTAGGACACCTGCGGAATGCCGACGGAAAACGACGCCACTCCGCAACCGGAAAGGAAGCCGAAGAACAGGATCAACGGATAGAGTCGGGCATCGAATTCATGCACGGTGAACAGGATGTACACCAGCCCCCACATT
>DATFML010000169.1:0-8615 GCA_035266965.1 Gammaproteobacteria bacterium | reverse complement strand
GCGCCTTCCGTCCATTCCCGGCACGGCGGCGGCTGACCGCCCGCCAGCGCCACCGGCGACGGTCATCCCGGGCCGTTCAGGGGCGAACCGGCCCCCTCCGCGAACCCGCCGCAGGAGCGAATCAGCGCGTAGCGCGGCGCGCGGGGATGGCGCCCGCGGCCCGCTTAGGCCATCATCACACCCTGCGGATACCCTGCGGTAAGCGCAAGGCGCCGCCGCCGTGCGCGGGGGCCCGGGTCCGCCATGCCGATGGTTGCAAAGAGTCGTTGCCACGATGCGCCCAGTTGAACCCTTTCTACATCAGCCCCGTATTGCCTATTTCTCCATGGAGATCGCCCTGCACAGCGACATTCCCACCTACAGTGGGGGTCTGGGTGTGCTGGCAGGCGATACGGTCCGCACCGCCGCCGATCTGGAACTGCCTCTGGTGGGCGTCACCCTCATCAGCCGCATGGGTTACTTCCGCCAGGAGATCGATCCCCAGGGCAGACAGATCGAGCACCCCGATCCCTGGAACCCCGACCGCTGGGCCGTGCCCCTGGAGGCGAAGGTGGCCGTCCCCATCGGCGAGCGCATGGTCTGGGTGCAAGCCTGGCTGTATGTGCTGGAGGGCGGCACCGACTACACCGTGCCGGTGGTGCTGCTGGACACGGACCTGCCCGACAACAGCCCGGAAGACCGGGAGATCACGCACTATCTATACGGGGACGGCGACGAATACCGCCTGAAGCAGGAGATCGTGCTCGGCATCGGCGGCGCGCGCATGCTGCAGGCCCTGGGATTTCATATCCATACCTACCACATGAACGAAGGACACTCCGCCCTGCTCGCCCTGGAACTGCTGCGCCGGTTCGAACGCAGTGCCGACACCATCGGGCCGGGGGAATCCATCTATAACGTGCCGGAAGTCCGGGAAAGGTGTCTGTTCACCACTCACACGCCGGTGGAAGCCGGCCATGACCAGTTCGACTACCCCCTGGTGCATGCGCTGCTGGACGATATGGTGGACCTGGGCGAGCTGCGCAAGCTCGCCGGCCCGGAGCGGCTCAACATGACCCGCCTGGCGCTCAATCTGAGCGGCTACGTGAACGGGGTCGCCAAGCGCCATGCCGAGACCTCCACCGCCCTGTTCCCCGGCCACCGGGTGCACGCCATCACCAATGGCGTCCATCCCCCCACCTGGGCGGCGCCCAGTTTCGCGCGGCTGTACGACGCCCGGCTGCCGGAATGGCGCCACGAAGCCGAAATACTGCTGCGCGCGGACCAGATTCCCGACGATGAGATCTGGGCGGCCCATGTGGCGGCTAAACAGGCTCTTATCGATACGGTGAAACGCCTGACCGGTACGGAGTTGTCCCTGCAGCTGCCCATCGTCGGCCTGGCGCGCCGCATGACCGCCTACAAGCGCCCCAATCTGCTGTTCGAGGATCTGGAACGGTTGCAGCGCATAGCCGGCCAATATCCCTTCCAGATCGTGATCGCCGGCAAGGCCCATCCCCACGACGAGCCGGGCAAGAAGCTCATCGAGCAGCTCCACCATCACATGCGTGCCCTGCAGGACCGGATTCCCTGCGTGTTCCTGCCCGATTACGACATGGCATTGGGCCTGTCGCTGGTGTCCGGCTCTGACATGTGGCTGAACACCCCCCTGCGACCGCTGGAAGCGTCGGGAACCAGCGGCATGAAAGCCGCTCTCAACGGCGTGCCCCATGTCAGTGTGCTGGACGGCTGGTGGGTGGAGGGCTGCATGGAAGGCGTCACCGGTTGGTCCATCGGCAACGACGACGCCGGCGAAGACGGCCGCCACGACGGTGCGGCGCTTTACGAAAAGTTGGAAACGACCATCCTGCCGTTGTATTACACCGATCGGGTCGGCTGGTTGCGGGTCATGAAGGGTGCCATTTCCAAGAACGCACCCTACTTCAACAGCCACCGCATGATGCGCCGCTACGCGGCGGATGCCTATATCCGCTGAGAGGCCGGGGCCAGCCCATCCAGAATGGCGCCCATATGGTTCAGGGGCAGGGAATAGTGACCTTCCCCATCCAGCACATGGAACCGGCTGCGCGGCAGACGTCGGGCAAGGCGGCGCGCCGCCTGCACCGGAACGGTCCGGTCCCGCTCGCCGTGCCACAGCTGCAAAGGCAGGTCCAGGTCCCGCACGTCAAACCCCCACGGCCGTGTATAGGTGCGCAGATCCGACAGCACGCCCGCCGTGCCCCCACGGACCGATTCCTCCATGGAGCGAGCCAGCACGGTCCGTACCAGCGGCCGCTGCAATACCGCGCGATCCGGCGCCGGTGCCATGCGGGCGATTCCGATCAGGAACCCCTCCGGGTTGCGGCGTATCCACCAGGCCAGCATGCCGACGACGCAGCGAACCAGTCCGGGCCGGCAGCGGGCCGATGTCAGCATGAAGCGCTCCGGCCAGGCCATGTCACGCAGCGCGTCGGATGAATCCATCGGGCCCAGGGCGCATACCAGAGCGGCGGCGGTGACGCGGTCCGCCAACTGCCATGCGCAGGCCAGCGCATAGGGGGCTCCGCCCGATACCCCCAGCACGGCAAAGCGGTCCACACCCAGGGTTCCCGCCAGTTGCGCGACGTCCTGCGCCCACGATGTGAGACTCCCCGAAGGGTTGCGTTCGGACCGCCCGTAACCGGGTCGATCAGGTGCAATCACGCGCAATCCCCGTGCCCGTGCCGCGGCCTCCAGCAACTGTGCTTCCCGGCCACTGCCGGGTATGCCATGAAAGTAGATCACCGGCGCGCCGCTCTCGGCGCCGCACTCGACATACCCGAGCCGGCGCCCGTCGGCCAGATACACCTGGCGGTTCTCTATCACGTTTTGCGAAACCCCACAGCAGAGACTCTGTCAGGGAACGTAGCACCGCCGCCCGCCCCCCGCCCACTCGATGCTGACGTAGACCGTGCCGGCGGCACCGGACATGCCCTGCCGCGGATGGCGGCGCCCGATCCCCACCTGCCCGGGGAAGCGTGGCAGGCCGGAGTACGCCGGAATTTCGGCGCCGTATTCACTACGGCGCCGCCTGCCATTCGGCATATGAGTCGCTATTTTTCAATAGGTTGAATGACACAGCCAGGGAGGGCACCAAACTTGCAGCAGGGGAGGATGCCCCCTTGGCAGGACGGAAACCCGACGAATCGTCATGCGGTATCTACTCACTCTGGCCGGTTTCATTCTCGCTCTGGGCACCTTCGTGTCCAGCAGCCACGCATCCTCGTTCAGCGACACCGTTCCCATGGTGCGCAAAGGCGCCGCCACCTTTTACGTACATGGAGATATCGGCGGTTACGGCAACGTCGAAATGATGGTGGACACCGGTGCGGGCTACACCACGATCAATCAGGCCACGCTTGCCGTTCTGCAGAAGAACGGCAACGCCGAGTATGTCAAGGAACTCACCGGTATCCTGGCCGACGGCTCGCGTCTCACGGTGCCCGTGTATCGCATCAAGACCCTCACCCTGGGCAACAGCTGTATCCTGCACGACGTGGACGCCGCCGTGTTTCCGAAACGCACGCGCATGCTGCTGGGTCTCACGGCGCTGGAAAAGGCTGCACCGTTCGTCTTTTCCACCAATCCACCCAGCCTCCTGCTGAGCAACTGCACCGCCTCCTGAACGCGCCGGCCGGCGGGTCCCCGCCGCCGGTTCCGTGACGGTCGTTCCCCATCTTTCTCCCTGCCGTCCCCAAGGCGCATCATGCTCTACGGGCCCATAGCCGTGGTCTATAGTTAACAGTAGGTGAACGCTGAAACCGGCGTTACGGAAACGGACATTCATGACGGTAGAGGGAGCTTGGAATGAACATTCAGTCTCGCAGGATCCATCCTGCATCTCTGGTTGCCGCCGCTGCGGCGGTACTGTTGACCTTCTCGCTGGGCACCGCCGGCGCGGCCCCCAGCGGCTATCTGACCGATTCCAGCGGAGCGATCGTTCACAACGACTTCAAGGAATGCTGGCATACCAGCGGATGGTCGCCGGCCAATGCGGTGGAGGAATGCGAACCGCATCTGGTGAGCCGGGCGGAACCGGAATCGGCACCGGTCGCCGCCATGGAACCGGCGCCGCCGCCGCAGCCCACCATGCGGAAGATGAGCCTGTCGGCGGACGCCTACTTCGGCTTCGACAAGGCGGAGCTGAACCCCCAAGGCAAGCAGAAGCTCGACAGGATTGCGCAGGCTCTGCGCAATGCCCACAGCCCGTCCATCCAGATCGTGGGGCACGCCGACCGTATCGGACCGGCCGGCTACAATCAGAAGTTGTCCATGCAACGGGCCCAGTCCGTCAAGGACTACCTCGTCCAGCAGGGCGTACCCGCCGACACCATCCAGGTATCGGCCGTGGGGTCCAGCCAGCCGGCGGTCACCTGCGAAGGCAAACGGGGCCAGGCGCTGATCCAGTGCCTAAGCCCCAATCGGCGCACGGACGTGGAATTTTCCGCCTTCGAACCGGTGCAGCCGAACGACACGAACCAATAGGCCGTGCGACAGCGGGCGGCGGGAAGCTTCCCGCCGCCCGCTGTGATCATGCCGGTTTGACCGCTTCTATGGTGGCGGCCACCACGTAGTCCTCCACCCCCCGTCCGGGCGCCCAGTCCTGGATGAACTCCCGGGACTCGTCCTTGGGTTGGATCAGGATTTCCCGAAAGCCGGCATCCTCGAGTATGGACCGCAGCTCGGCAACCTGGGAAGCGCCCGCCATGCAGCCGGCGTACAGAGCCGGATCGTATCGCAGCGCTTCCGGCAGTTCGGTACTGGCCACGACATCCGAGATCGCCAACCGCCCGCCGGCCTTCAGCACCCTGAACGCCTCGCGGAACACCTGCGGCTTGTCGGGGGACAGGTTGATGACACAGTTGGAGATGATGACATCGACCGTGGCGTCCTCCACGGGCAGGTGCTCGATCTCGCCGAGCCGAAACTCCACGTTCGCAAATTCGCCCTTGGCGGCATTCCCCCGCGCCTTGCTGACCATGTCGGGTGTCATGTCCACGCCGATCACCCGGCCCTCGGAACCCACCTCCCGCGCCGCCAGAAAAGCATCGAAGCCCCCGCCGCTGCCAAGATCCAACACCACCTCGCCGCTCCCGAGGTTGGCGATGGCGCGCGGATTGCCGCACCCCAGACCCATATCCGCTCCCGCCGGCACGCCGGAAAGGTCGGCATCGGCGTAACCGAGCCGAGTGGAAATAAGGGCATTGATCTGGGCATCCGACGCCACGCCACAACAGCCCGATTCAACCCCGCAGCTTTCGCCGCCGCTTTCGGCCTGCGCTACCCTGGCGTAACTGTCCCTCACCTGCTCGCGTATACGATCCGCCTTGCTCTGGTCCATGGTCCCCTTCCTGCACTGTTGAGAGAGTTCGTGGCACCGCGGTCGATGCCGGGCTCGCCCCTCAATAGCAGTCCCCGCCCCCGCAGGCAATGCCTGCGGGGGCGGGAAAGCGCCTGGGGCGTCGCCCAACAGCCCGGCGGCGAACCGCCCAGACTCTGGTAATTGACTGTTTGAAGGATGATAATGGTTTCGCTGTACCGATGCCGGCACGCCGGTGCCGATGACCGCCCGGTAACCTGCCCCTGTTACCGGAGTACGGTGGTCGCGACCGGTTGCGCCGCCCCTCTCCCCGGGTTGGGCACGGCGCACCCGCACCCGGGGCGTGCCGCTCTCGCTACGCTCAATCCTTTCCTACACTGTATAAAAGCTCCCGGTTCGGCCGGGCGGCCGCGCCCTGATGGGGGCGCGCCGTTCAGGGCATTATGCGCCGCGGCCCCGACGAACATCAGCGGCGGGACTCGTCTGCTGCCGCGGATGGGAAATTCGATACCAACCGCACGACCATGGACATATTCGACGAAATGTTTCGGATGACCCGCCGGCTCAGATTCGGCAGCGAGGAGCGGGTGCAGCCGCTGGGCTGGCGTCCCGCAGCCGACGTCTACCGCATTCCGCAGGGATGGCTGATCAAGTTCGAGCTGGCCGGCGTCAGACCCGAGGACATCGACCTGCATGTGGGCGGGCGCGTGGTCACCGTGAGTGGCCGACGCTACGACTGCGATCTGGTGGAGGGTTGCCAGTTCCACTCTCTGGAGATCTCCTACAGTCAGTTCCAGCGCGCCATTGCGCTACCCCAGACCCTGGAGGGAACGCGGATTTCCACCGAATTCCGGCAGGGCATGCTGTTGGTACGGATCACCATGGAGGAAAGCCATACATGAGCGGCGGGCACGAGATACAACACCTTCCGGTATTTCCCCTGCGCAACACGGTGCTGTTCCCGTTCATCATCGGCCCCTATTCGGCGGGTCGGCCGGCATCGATCGGCGCCCTGGAGGCGGCGCTGGCCAGCGAAGACAAACATGTGGCGGTGTTCGCCCAGAAGCATGCCGCCGCCGAGCAGCCCGGCGGAGACGATCTGTACTCGGTGGGAACCGTGGCTGTGATCAAGCGCATGATGCGCTCCGAGGAAACCATCGATGTGATTCTCCAGGGCGTGGAACGGGTGCAGCTGGTGGGGGTCGGGCAGGCCACGCCCTTCGTGCGCGGCGAAATCCACCCCCTGCCTCTGCCCGAGGACCACAGCCCCGAGGCCGAGGCCATGCAGCGCGAGCTCATCGGCCTTGCACGCAGCTATCAGTCGGTGGCTCAGACGGCATCGGAATTCGACATCAACCAGGTCGCCGGACAGGTGCAGGACACCATGCACCTGGTGTACCTGCTTGGCGCGATGATGGATCTGGAGCTGGAAAAGGCGCAGGCACTGCTGGAGGCGCCCACCCGCATGGACGCCATGCGCCTGGTGCACGGTTATCTCACCCACGAGTTGCAGGTGTTGCAGGTTCGCAAGGAGATTGCGGGACAGGTTCAGTCGGAGATGGGCCGCGAACAGCGCCAGTACCTGTTACGCCAGCAACTGCGCGCCATCCAGCAGGAGCTCGGAGAAAACGGTGGCGAGGCCGCCGAGGTCGAGCAGTTGCGGAGCAGGATGGACCAGGCCGGGCTGCCCGCAGAGACCCGCAAGGAGGCCGACCGCGAGCTCTCCAGGCTGGAGAGCATCCCGGCGGCTTCCCCCGAGCACCAGTTGATCCGGACCTATCTGGAGCTGCTCACCGATCTGCCCTGGTCCGCACGCACCGAGGACAACCTGGACCTTACCCGCGCCAGGTCGGTTCTCGACGAGGACCACTATGACCTCAAGGAAATCAAGGAGCGAATTCTGGAGCACCTGGCGGTGCTGAAGCTCAACCCCGGGGCCAACGCCCCCATTCTGTGTTTCGTGGGCCCACCGGGTGTGGGCAAAACATCCCTGGGCCAGTCCATCGCACGGGCCCTGGGCCGGAAGTTCGAACGGTTCAGCCTGGGCGGGCTGCACGATGAAGCCGAACTGCGCGGTCACCGCCGCACCTACATCGGCGCCATGCCCGGGCGCATCCTGCAGGCGATCCGGCGCGCCGGGGTCAGGAATCCATTGCTGATGCTGGATGAAATCGACAAGATCGGCCGTGACTTCCGCGGCGATCCCGCTTCGGCGCTGCTGGAAATCCTGGATCCCGCGCAGAACTACGAATTCCGGGACAACTACCTGGACCAGCCGTTCGACCTGTCCAAGGTGATGTTCATCACCACCGCCAACACCCTGGATACCATTCCGGGGCCACTGCGCGACCGCATGGAAATACTGCCCCTGAGCGGCTACAGCGACGAGGAAAAGATGGAAATCGCACGTCGCTACCTGCTGGACCGGCAGCGCAGACAGGCGGGGCTGAAGGCCGAGCAGTTCGTGGTGCCCGATGAAACCCTGCAGGCGGTGATCGGCCATTACACGCGCGAGGCCGGCGTACGGGAGCTCGAGCGCATGCTGGGTCGACTGGCACGCAAGGTCGCCTTGGATATCGCCGAGGAGAAGTCTCCCGCCCGGACCATCGCACCCGAAGCCCTGAATGCCATGCTGGGCCCCGAACGGTTCTTCCTCGAGCAGGCCCGCAAGGAGCTGCCTCCCGGTGTCGCTACCGGACTGGCGTGGACGCCGGCGGGCGGGGACGTGCTGTACGTGGAAGCCATCCTGCTGCCTGCAGGCGACAAGCTCACACTCACCGGCCAACTGGGCAACGTCATGCAGGAATCGGCGCGGGCGGCCCAGAACTATCTCGTCTCCCACAGCGACCGTCTGGGGGTGGAGCACCCGGGCGGCGCCCATATTCACGTGCCGGCCGGCGCCATTCCCAAGGACGGCCCGTCCGCCGGTGTCACCATGGCCGCCGCGCTGGCCTCCCTGTACACCAACCTGCCTGTGCGCACCGACACGGCCATGACCGGCGAGATCACCCTCAGCGGGCTGGTGCTGCCGGTGGGCGGCATCAAGGAGAAAATCCTGGCGGCCCGTCGCGCGGGCATCCGGCGCGTGATTCTGCCCTCCCAGAACGAAAAGGACCTGGCGGAGCTGCCCGAGCGCGTCCACGAGGAAATGGAATTCGTATTGGCAGAGACCATCGAGCAGGTGCTGGCTGCCGCCATCCCGGAACTGGCGCCACGTCTGCAGGGTTGACCCGACCGGGGCCCGGCAACCGTGCTCGCTTCCCCCGACACCCACATG
>DATFML010000168.1:0-6218 GCA_035266965.1 Gammaproteobacteria bacterium | reverse complement strand
GCGGTGGCCGCTATCGCCGGTTGCGATGCCCGCGAGGTATTGCCGTTTTCCACCGGTGTGATCGGCGAACCGCTGCCGGTGGCGGCCATCGAGGCCGGGGTGCCTGCCGCCTGGGAGGCGCTGGACGCAGCCGGCTGGGCTGACGCGGCCCATGGCATCATGACCACCGACACGGTTCCCAAGGGCATTTCCCGGCAAGTGGAAATCGACGGGCAGCCAGTCACCGTGACGGGTATCGCCAAAGGCGCGGGCATGATCCGTCCCGACATGGCCACCATGCTGGCATTTGTCGCCACCGACGCAGGCGTGGATGGCGTCCTGCTGCAGCGTTGCCTGCAGCGCGCCGTGCAGCGTTCATTCAACCGGGTGACGGTGGACGGTGATACCTCCACCAACGACGCCTGCGTGCTGATGGCGACGGGGCGCTCGGCACTGGCGCCCATCGACGGCGAGGGTCCGGCCTTCGATACGCTTTGCGAGGCGGTGGCGGAGGTGTGCGAATACCTGGCCCAGGCCCTGATCAGGGATGGGGAGGGCGCCACCAAGTTCGTCACCGTGGAGGTGGCGGGCGGACGTGACGCCGACGAATGTCTGGCCGTGGCCTACACCATTGCCCACTCGCCGCTGGTCAAGACCGCACTGTTCGCCGGCGATCCCAACTGGGGTCGTATTCTCGCGGCAGTGGGGCGGGCCGGGCTCCGGGAGTTGGATCTGGAGCGGGTGTCCATCCATCTGGGGGATGTGTGCATCGTGCGTGACGGCGGCCGTGCGGCCGACTATACCGAAGCGCTCGGACAGGCGGTCATGGCCCGCGAGGAGATCACCATCGTGGTCGATCTCGGCAGAGGCGCTGCCCGCGAACGGGTGTGGACCTGCGATTTTTCCTATGATTATGTGCGCATCAATGCGGAGTACCGCACCTAGTTTTATCCCACCGTGGTGGCCTGAATGTCCGGTAACTTCGACGCCGTGGCCAACAGCGCGACATGTCCCACTGACCTTGATCTGTCGTAGCACGGCCGGACCGCCGTTGTGACGTCCGGTGACTCTTCTTCGTTTGTCCAGCCCGTCCACGTGGCGGTCGCCGCCATCGTTAACGAGCGCGACGAGGTGCTGGTCGCGCGACGGCCACAGCATGTGCACCAAGGCGGTCTGTGGGAGTTCCCGGGCGGCAAGGTGGAAGCCGGCGAGACGGTGGAGCAGGCGCTGGCCCGGGAAATCGATGAAGAGCTGGGATTGCAGGTGACGGCGGCCCGGCCGTTGATACGCATCGAGCACCGCTATCCGGACAAGGCTGTGTGTCTGCACGTCTGGCGGGTGGATCGATGGCGGGGACAGCCCGGCGGCCGCGAGGGTCAGCCCCTGCGGTGGACGGCGGTGCGAGAACTGGACCCGGAGGAGTTTCCCGTCGCCAACCGCCGCATCATCCGGGCACTGCAACTGCCTGATCGCTATCTCATCACGCCGGAGCCGGGCGCCGACCCGGAGACCTTTCTCGATGCGCTCGGCCGGGCGCTGGCACGCGGCGTACGGCTCGTCCAGTTGCGGGCCAAATCTTCTCCGGTGCCTGAATTGGACGCGCTGGTCACGCAGTCATTGGCTCTGTGCCGCCGTCATGGCGCCCGACTGCTGGTCCATGCCAGTGCCGGCTTCTCTGTCGCTGCGGCCGCGGACGGCGTGCATCTGGACAGCGCCACGCTGATGGCGCTTACCGAACGACCCCTGGGTCCGGAGCATTGGGTCGCTGCCTCCTGTCACGATGCCCGTGAAGTGGAGCACGCCGGCACCATCGGTGTCGACTTCGTGGTGGTGTCTCCCGTGGCGGCCACAGCCTCCCATCCGCAGGCGCGCCCGATCGGCTGGGAGGGGTTGGCGGCGCTCACCGAAGCGGCCGGGATCCCGGTCTATGCCTTAGGCGGACTGGGTCCGGCGGACCTGCCGGCAGCCCAGCGTCACGGTGCGCAGGGCATTGCTGCTATCCGTGGGCTCTGGGAGCCGGATGATGGGCCAACGGTCTAGATATATTGCCTGGGGTGCGGGACTGGCGCTTGCCGTGCTGGCAGCGGGCGCCCTGTGGCTGGGTCGTGGGAGCCCCGGCCCCAGTCCTGCAGGACCCACCAGGCTACTTACCGTCCAACCCGCCGGGTGTGACCCCACCGCCGGCTACTGTACCGCCCGGAGCGACGACATGATCCTGCGGCTGCGCCTCGGACCGCCGGTGGTGGTGCTGAAGTCCTTCCCGGTGACGGTGCGCCTGCATCCCTCGTCCACCTTCGCGGTCCGCCAGGTGCTGGTGCAGTTCACCATGAAGGGCATGGATATGGGGCTGAACCGCTACCGATTGGTCTCCGACGGCGCCGGACGCTGGACGGGCAAGGCCATGCTGCCAGTATGCACCACCGGCAGGACCGACTGGCTGGCAACGGTGATGTTGAACGGTCCGGCCGGCGAGCGCCGCGCGCAGTTCGCGTTCTCGGCCGCCTTGCACTGAGCGTTGCGGCTCAGTCGTCCGATTCCTGCGGGGGCTGGCCGGGTTCTGCGGGAATGCGGTGTTCCTCCTCGAACCAGGCGCCCAGGTCGATGAGCCGGCAGCGCTCGCTGCAAAACGGACGCCACGGGTTGGCGGGCGTCCATTCCACGGCTTTGCCGCAGGTCGGGCAGTTGACGATGGTGGGCGTCTGGCCTTTGCTCATGGGGCGTCGCGCGGCTGTCTGGGTTGGAAGCAACTGGCCTGGAGGAGACGGGATGAACGGTAAGGCGTCATCCCCCCGGACGTCCGCCCGATTGGCGTGTGGAACGGCAAAATTTAAGAGCGTACTCCAACGTTCTGCTGTGATAGAGCTTTAGATAACACAACACGCCATTTCGAACTCCACGTCCTCCGTCGTCTGGGTCGCCCTTTCATCCAGGGACCCCATCTCCATGAAGCGCACCGTGAAGCGATGCCGCCCCCCGCTGATCTCGGCGAAGTACGGCGCGCTGGACGGCACCGCCACCCGTACCAGCTGACAGGGCGTGTTGGAATCCAGGGTTTTCTGGAAGAACCCCGCCTCCGCCCGTTCCTGGCGCATCCGGCTGCTGTCGCGGGTCAGGTTGAGCACCAACTGCACCGACTGGGCGATGGGGTCGAAGTTCTGCAGCCAGGCCGCCACGTCCCGCATGCGTTCCTCGGGCGGCTTCTGCAGCCAGAAATGATAGGCCGGCATGTCGAAATCGCAAGTGCCGCCGGGGATGGAGCTGCGCTGCAGCAGGCTGGAAAGGAACTCGTTCTGGGCGAGCTCGCGTCCCGCCTGGCCGTTCATGCCGTGCAGCCGGTCGATCAACCCCTCGAGCTCATCCAGAATCTGGCCGAGGCGGGCCCGGTCCACGTCCGGGTTTCTTTCCAGCCGGGCCAGATTGCCGGTGTGCCGTTCGAGCTCCTTCATGGCCTCTGTCTTGAGGTCGCCCCGGCCAAAAATATGTAGGATTTCCAGCAGGCTGGAGAGCGCGGCCCGGCTGTCCCAGGGGCTGGGGCCGGCCAGGTGATGACGGGTCTGACGAAACAGGAATTCCAGCCGCAGGAAGGTGCGGACCCGCTCGTTCAGTGGCTGTTCGTAGAAGATCTTGGTGGACACAGACGACGCCATACGGGGTCGGACGGGATGAGCGACCATTCTCACTCACGGCGCGCGCACTGGCAAATGTCGCCAACTGGCGACTGTCTTACGGTTTTTCACCCCTGGGCGCCGGCCATGGCCCGATACCGGCGGTCCAGATCCACCACCCGTCGGCGCAGCGTGTCCAGGTCGCCATCGTTCACGACCACATCGTCCGCCTGGGCCAGCCGTTCCCGGCGTCCCAGCTGCGCCGCCAGAATCGCGTCGATCTGCTTGCGGTCGAGCCCGTCCCGGGCGGCGACCCGGGCGTATTGCGTTTCGACAGGCGTATCCACCACCAGCACCCGATCCACCAGATCGCGCTGGCCGGCTTCCAGCAACAGGGGGATGACCAGCACGCAATAGGGGCCCTGGGCCTGCCCGGCCCGTTCTTCCATGACCGTCCGGATGCGGGGATGCAGGATGGCCTCCAGGCGCTTGCGGCCCTGCGGATCCTCGAACACATGGGCGCGCAGACGGGCCCGATCCAGTCGTCCCTCCCGGTCCAGGAATTGCCCGCCGAAGGCGGCGGCAATTTCCGCCAGCGCCGGGCTGCCGGGTGCCACCACCTCGCGGGCGACGGCGTCCGCATCGATGACTTCGATTCCGAGCGCGGCGAAGCAATCCGCAACGGCGCTCTTGCCCGAGCCGATACCGCCAGTGAGTCCGATCCTGAGCATGGTGCGTACCATAGGGGGTCGGAGGCGTCGAGGGAAGGCTTACGCCGGGGGTGGCGGAATGCTCAGAGTCGTGCCCAGTGCAGATAGGCCTGGGTCAGGTCGTGGCCCCACAGCAGGGCGATCCAGCCGGCGGCCGCCAGATAGGGGCCGAAGGGAATCGGTATCTGGCGATCGCGACCCAGCAGGGTGATCATGCCAATGCCCACCACGGCGCCCACCAGGGAAGACAACAGGATGATGA
Organism: Gammaproteobacteria bacterium; assembly: GCA_035266965.1. Classification (GTDB taxonomy): domain Bacteria; phylum Pseudomonadota; class Gammaproteobacteria; order DATFLG01; family DATFLG01; genus DATFML01. Next base: position 1,662 of record DATFML010000168.1, on the reverse strand, counting down.
CCGGCAGCTGTTGCCAGCCCATCCAGGCACCCAGCAGGGCCAGCAGCTTAAAGTCGCCGTAGCCCATGCCTTCCTTGCCGGTCACCAGCTTGAACAATTGATAGACCGTCCACAGGACCAGGTAGCCGGCGAGTGCGCCGATGATGGCGGTGGGGCTGTCCACGAACACCCCCCACAGGCTCAGCGCCAGCCCCAGCCAGAGCCACGGCAGGGTGATGGCGTCCGGCAGCAGCTGGTGGTCGATGTCGATGGCGCTCAACGGAATCAACGCCCAGGTGAGCAACAGGGCAGCGCCGGCCTGCCATTCGAATCCGAAGTGCCAGGCGACCGTCGCCGACAGAGCGCCGGTCAGCAGCTCCACGATGGGATAGCGGGGGGAGATGCGGGCGCCGCATTCCGAGCAGCGTGCGCGCAGCAGCAGATAACTGAGCACCGGGATGTTCTCCCAGGCCCGGATGCGGTGGCCGCAATGGGGGCAGCGGGAGGCCGGTGTGACGAGATTGAGGGGCTCGGGCGTGGGTTCGGCGGGCGGTTCTTCCAGCAGCTCGCGGCACTGCTCCCGCCATTCCCGGTCCAGCATGAAGGGCACGCGATGGATGACCACGTTCAGGAAGCTGCCGACAATCAGGCCGAGGACCGCGCATACGACAATGAAGACGGGCGGGCTCGCCTGCAGCAATTGAAGAAGGTCCATGAACGCGGGTACTCGGTGTCCGCGGGCGCACGGGACACCCGCCGACGTGGTTTATACGACGGAACCCATTTTGAAGATGGGGAGGTACATGGCGATGACCAGACCACCGACCAGCACGCCCAGCACCGCCATGATGAGCGGTTCGAGCAGGCTGCTGAGGCCGTCCACGGCGTCGTCCACTTCCTGTTCGTAGAAGTCGGCCACCTTGCCCAGCATGCTGTCCAAGGCGCCGGATTCCTCGCCGATGGCCACCATCTGGACCACCATGTTGGGAAACATACCGGTCTGCGTCATGGACAGCTGCAACTGCTGCCCGGTGGAGACGTCGTCGCGCATCTTCATGACTGCATCGTGGTAGACGATGTTGCCGGTGGCGCCAGCCACCGATTCCATGGCCTCCACCAGCGGTACGCCGGCGGCGAACATGGTGGACAGGGTGCGGGCGAAGCGGGCGATGGCCGCCTTGTTGACGATGGCACCGACGACAGGCACTTTGAGCGTGGTGCGATCAAGTCCCCGATTGAAAGCCGGGGAGCGTTTCTTCGCCTCTATCAGTCCCCAGCCGCTCCCAATCAACGCAGCGAGTATGATCCACCACCACTCCCGCACGAAGTGCGACAGATTCACAACCATCTGGGTGAAAGCAGGCAAGTTCGCCCCGAAGCTCTCGAACAGCGACTGGAACTCCGGAACGACGAAAATCAGCAGAATGGCCGATACGATGAACGCGACGACGACCACCGCCGCCGGGTAGAACAGGGCCTTCTTGATCTTGCCCTTGATGGCTTCGGTCTTTTCCTTGTAGGTGGCGATCTTGTCCAGCAGCGTTTCCAGAATACCGGCGTGTTCGCCCGCCTCTACCAGGTTGCACACGAGCTCGTCGAAATACAGCGGATGCTTACCGAGAGCGGGAGCGAGCGCGGTACCGCTTTCCACGTCCGACTTGATACTAAGGATCAGGTCACGCA
>DATFML010000167.1:0-18635 GCA_035266965.1 Gammaproteobacteria bacterium | reverse complement strand
TAAATAGAATCAAGAAGCTGTCAGGCGGGAGTCTGGGTGCCGGCATGGTCGGCAATGTGCTCGAATGGTACGACTTCGGACTCTATGGGTTTCTGGCCCCGCTGATCGGCGCCTTGTTCTTTCCGTCCTCCAATCCGATTGCCTCGCTGATTGGCGCCTATGGCGGATTTGCCATCGGCTTTGCGGTGCGGCCGATCGGTGGCGCCGTTCTCGGGCATCTCGGCGACCGTATCGGTCGGCAGACCGTGTTGATCGCGTCGGTCGTGCTGATGGGGGCGGCGACAACGGCCATCGGCTTGCTGCCGACGTATGCCGAAATCGGAATCTGGGCACCGATCCTGCTTCTGCTGATCCGCGTGTTCCAGGGGTTTTCAGTCGGGGGAGAATTCACCGGATCGGTTTCCTATCTGATCGAGACGGCGCCGATGCACCGGCGCGGGATCGCCGGCAGCTTCGCAAACATCGGCTCGACCGCCGGCTATCTGCTCGCCGCTGGCCTGGCCGCCGGCACGGTGATCCTGTCGAAGGCGCATCCCGAAGTCCCGTGGATCTGGCGGCTTCCCTTCCTCGGCGGCGGCGTCCTGGCGATGCTCGCCTACTGGGTCCGCAGCCGACTGACTCACACAGGCTACGAGCCGGAACCGGTGGGCGATGACGAGGAGCGGGAACTGCCGCTGAAGCAGGCCTTCTCCGAAGCGCCGCGGGCGATGATCCTCGCTATGATCTTCACTTGGGGCTACGGCGTCGCCGACTATCTCACGCTGGTATTCCTTCCGACTTACGCAAGTACCTTCGGCTCGGTCAATCACGGCGATGCGCTCACAATCAACACGGTCGCGGAGGCGGTCGCGCTGATCGCAATTCCGCTCTCCGGCTGGCTGACCGACCATGCGATTCGCCGGCGTTCGATGTTGATCCTGGCCTTCGCGCTGATCTTCTTCACCTCGGTGATCTTCTTCCAGCTCGCCGGTGAACCCGAGTTGATTCGGTTCATGGTCGCGCAATTCGGCTTCGCTGTGTTCCTCGGCATGATCATGGGAACGGCACCGGCCATGCTCGGCGAACTTTTTCCCTCCCATTACCGGCTGTCGGGCTATTCGCTTGCTTTCAATATCGGGCTCGGCTTCGGCGGCGGCACCGCACCGCTGATCGCGACGGCGCTGATCGACGCCACGGGCTACAACGTGGCGGCGGCAGGCTACCTGATGGTGGGAGCGCTGCTGTCGATTGGCGCACTCTTCATGATGCGCGACCGCAGCCGAGAGCCTCTGCGATAGAGTCAGATCCGAGGGGCTATGCTCGGTGAGACCACGGCTCACCCTTGGATGGTTGGGGTCAGGACGGAAAAATTGCGCGGAATCATTACCGCCACGTTGGCTCAAATTCGGGGTGTGAACGGCCGAGGCCAGGCCAGCTTTCGGTAGGGAGCTTCGACAGCGTTTGGGCCAGGCCGTGTGAAAACGCGGGATTTGTGGTTGATCGACATGAAATAGCCGAGTGGCGGTCGTGAGCCTCCGAGAGGCCATCGTTTCTGTGAGTGGTGGGGTTGATAGCCGTTCTTTCAGTCCAAAACCCGTAGTCGCAGACAGCGGCCTGCAAAGGGCCCAGTTGCAGGGCAATAGGGCCTCAAGCCGCTATCGCCTCCATTAGTGATGAGGTACCCATGATCGCCATCACACGTTTCAGGTTGTATGCCAAGACGTGCAAGCTCATTTCTGTACTCACCCGTTGCAGCGTCTTGGTAAGGAAGTGCGTGTGCCCCATCCACGCCTTCAATGTTCCGAATGGATGTTCAACCGTTGACCGACGCACGCGCATGCGTTGCGGCTGTTCATCCAGCCGACGCTCGGCGGCTTCGATCACTTCCTCATGCTCCCAGCGACTGACGCGCCGATACTTGCCCGTCGTGCACTGGCCCTTCAGTGCGCACTTCGAACAGGCCGAAGACCAGTACCGATGGATTGTCTGGCCATGTTCTTCCCGCGTAAATCGATAGGGCAGGCGCTGACCCGCCGGACATTCGTATTCGTCGTCTTCTGGCTTATAAATGAAGTCGCGCTTGCCGAACTGGCCTTTGGCGAGGTTGCCGGACGTCTGAGGCTTAGGCAGATACGTCGTGATGTGCGCTGCCTCGCAGGCAAGCAGCTCCTCCCCGCGGAAGTAACCGCGATCGGCCACCACATCGAGGCGCTCAGTATCGATGGCCTCCTTGGCCTGTTTCGCTATCTTCGCGAGCTGCGTGCGATCATGACCGACATTGGTCACTTCGTGCGTCACAATCAAGTGGTGTTTGGCATCGACAGCGGTCTGCACGTTGTAGCCCACCATCCCCGTACCGCGGCCACTGGTCGCCATGGAGCGGGCATCCGGGTCGGTCAGTGAGATCTGTTGGTCCGGTGCTTGAAGCATCCGGACTTCAAGCTTTTTGAGCCGCGTCATCTCCTTTTTCAGCGTGGCGATCTTCTCTTCCAGGCGTTCGGTCTTGCACTTAGCCGTCGCTGTCTCTTGCCGATCGGCACTGGCGATCTGACCCAGATAGCGCTCAATGCTTTCGTCGATCTGCTGAAGACGCCGTTTCAGCTTCGCCTTGGTGAAGGTCTTGTCCCGGTTGTTCACCGCCTTGAACTTGCTGCCGTCAATGGCGACGAAGGCGTCCGTGAACAGCTCCAGCTTGCGGCACAGCATCACAAACTCTCTGCACACCAGACGAATGGCGTTGCCGTTGTCCTTGCGAAAATCGGCGATTGTCTTGAAATCCGGTGCCAGCCGACCCGTCAGCCACATCAGCTCGACGTTGCGTTGCGCCTCCCGCTCCAGACGGCGCGAGGACTGCACGCGGTTCAGGTACCCATAGATGAACAGCTTGAGCAGCGTCGCCGGATGGTAGCCCGGCCGTCCAGTGGGCTGCGCCTCGGTCTTGAAGCCCAAACCCGAAAGATCCAGCTCATCGACGAATACATCGATGACCCGTACCGGGCTGTCTTCGGCGATATAGTCATCGAGCCGCTCGGGAAACAGCGTGGCCTGGTCGCGATTCTCGCCCTCGATAAATCCGCTCATCGGACGCCCTCGGGTCGGAAAGCCTGAGTCTAGCAACACTCCAGGTTTTCACACAGCCTGGGTCGATTTCGGAAGCCGCCAGGGCCAGAGAGCGGACGCTCCGGCGGGAAAAGGCAGTGCGGTCCCTTCAGATAGGAGAAGGCAGAAGCATGCGTGAAGTTGCTAGTCACACCGTGCGTGCAACGAAGCGAAGCAGGGGGAGGTGCCGGCGACGCGGGACATCTGAAAGCAAGTGTGCGGGTTGTGTTGGACGACGGCTATCAATCGCCGGCATCCGTCATCGCAACGCCGCCTGCATCTCCTTGACGGACTCTGCCGTGTCTTCCATGTCGATGACACTGACGTCGGTATCCAAACCCAGGCGGGCAAAGGCGGAAACTTCGTTCCAGGGCACCTTGGCGTGAGGGTGATCGGTGCCGAAATAGCTTTGCAGGTTCGCCGCTGTCACCACGTCCACCAGGTCCGGTGCGCCGTCGCTGTCGCGTTGGAGGTCCTCGTGCTCCCGGGCCACGGCGATGACCTCCGCCGGAAAGCCCCACTTGGTGAGCAGTGCGGCGCCGATGCGGGTGTGGAGTTCCAGAATGATTTCCCGAAGCACCGCTTCGTCATCCAGCAATTCGGGCACGTCCTCGGCGTATTTGATGACGGGCAGGGCGCCGATGTCGTGGACCAGTCCCGCCAGCATGGCCTGATCGGGCTTCTGGCGGGCAAAGCCGGCCAGGGCCTGGGTGATGGCGGCGACCGCCGTGCTGTGTTCCCAGAATTCACGAAACAGCTTGTCCGTTACCTCGGTGGTGGGCTGAAACATCTGTTGCACGATGATGCTGTTGACGCAATTCTTCACCATGCTGCTGCCCATGCGGGCAACGGCCATGTCCACGCTGTCAATCTGTCTGCTTCCGCGTAGCAGAGGGCTGTTGGAGACCTGGATGAGTCGCGCCGACAGGGCCGCATCCGTGCTGATGATCTTGGCCACGTCCTTGGCGCTGGCGCTCTCGTCGTCGACGGTATCCCGAACCCTGAGGGCGACCTCGGGCAGGCTTGGCAGCACAAGTTTGTCGTGCTCCAGTTCGTCAATGAGGTGGTTGAGAATACTGACCTTCAGGGTGGCGGACATGCTGTGTTTCCTGCGCTCGGAGAGGTGGGAGGGTGCCAAGACTATATCGGGCGCGGAGGCGGAAAATTTATAGTCTCAGTCACCTCCCGTCGTCCGTGGGTGAGGCAGGAACGCGTAAGTCACTCAAAGAAATTGCGATTGAGACAGCGACCTTCCCGGAGAGCGGCCGCCGGCGGCGACGTTGTGATCAGGTTGTCAGGTCTCCACTTCAAGTTACTGTATCTGTTTATATTGTGCGGCACGCCGTCGACGGAGATCGCGCAGTCATCCGCTTGCCGGCTATCCTTGAATGGAAGGCTTTTTCCGGCGTTGTTTGGATTGGCGGTGTCGCGCACCCATGACCGTGCCCATCAAGGATCGGAATGAAGCGGGACGACAGCTCGCCCGCGCACTGGATAGTTACCGGGGCCGCAGCGACCTGCTGGTGCTCGCGCTGCCGAGAGGCGGCGTGCCGGTGGCCGTGGAGGTGGCGCGCGCCCTGGACGCGCCCCTGGATCTGATCCTGGCGCGCAAACTCGGCACGCCCGGCCAGCCCGAGCTTGCCATGGGGGCGGTGGCCAGCGGCGGCGCCCAGGTGGTGAACGCGGACATCGTGGCTGCCCTCGGGATTGCGGACGATGAGCTGAAGGCCGTCGTGGAACGGGAGACCCGGGAGCTGGAACGTCGGGAGCAGGCCTATCGGGGCGCGCGCCCGCGCCCGGCGATCGCCGGCAAATGCGTCATCCTGGTGGATGACGGTGTGGCTACCGGGGCCACCGTGCGCGCGGCAGTGGCGGCCCTGCGCAGCCAGCAACCGGCTCGCCTGGTGATCGCGGTGCCGGTGGCGCCGCCGGATACGGTGGAACGTCTGCGCCGGGACGCCGATGAGGTGATCTGCCCGGAGACACCCGAACCGTTCATCGCCATCAGCCGCTGGTATCTGGATTTTCCGCAGCTCTCGGACAGTGACGTGCGCGAGCTGCTGGCGCAGGCCTGGAACAACACGCAGGGCTAGAACCTGTCTCAAAATCGTGGATCGGTCGTCAAGACAAGGCGCGGATTGCGCGAGGAGCGCAGTTTACACGGGTAAATGAGCACCGCAGCGCGATGCGCAACGCAGGATTGGAGGGCGAGACGCATTTTGAGATAGGTTCCAGGGGAAACACTGCACAGGTGGGTCACGTGGATGACCACCAGGGCGCACGGGCCCGGGCAAACGCGGTTTATACGTGCAAATGAGTCCTTGGAGCGCCTTCGCAGTGTCTTGAACGCCGCTTCAACGGCCTGTGCAAAGCTTCACCGGCAGTGGCGAATGAGAGGGATGGGCGGCTATGCAGCAGATAGCAATTCAGCGCGAGCAGTGGCCGGCCTTCGCCGATGCGTTCAGCGCCGAGCACCATGAGTGGCTGGTGACGGTGGCGAGCGCGGAGACGGGCGGGTTGGGAGACGACCCGCAGTCCTGGCCGCAACGCTGGCAGGCCTTGCATGAGGAAATGCCGCTGGAGCAGCTCGCCCTGACGGAGGCGGGCGGCCGGGTGCAGGGCCGGGTGCGGCTGCACTCGGACGGCGCGCCGGTGAGCGAAACCCTGGAGGACGTGCAGCACGTGATCCGGGTGCGCACGCAGGAGCGCCATGTCGGGCTGCGGATGGACGGGCGGGACAATCGGAGCCTGCTGGTGTGGTTCCGGGTCGCCGCCGCACCCGCGGAGCTGGACGGTATCCTGGAATCGGAGGTGTGAGCGCTGTCGCCCGCGGGGTCGGGCGTCAGCCAGGGTCAAGGAGCGGGGATGGCTGCGCGGGAAGTGACCGTAGAGACCGACGGTGTGGCCCTGGAGGGCGTGATGTCCTTCCCGGAGCGGGCCACCGGCCTGGTGGCCTTCGCCCACGGCAGCGGCAGCAGTCGATTCAGTGTGCGCAACCGGTTCGTGGCGGAATTTCTCAATCAGGGCGGGCTCGCCACGTTGCTGTTCGATCTGCTGACCGCCGGGGAGCACGAGCTCGACCAGCGCACGCGGGCATTGCGCTTCGATATCGATCTGCTCAGCAGGCGGCTGGTGGGCGCTGTCGACTGGTTGGCCGCCGAGCCGGACAGCGCGAATCTGGCCATCGGCCTGTTCGGTGCCAGTACCGGCGCGGCGGCAGCGCTCAATGCGGCGGCGCAACGGCCCGGGCGCGTGGCGGCGGTGGTGTCGCGGGGCGGGCGTCCCGATCTGGCCATGGAGTCGTTGGCGCAGGTGCGGGCGCCGACGCTGCTGCTGGTGGGCGGCCTGGACGAGTCGGTGATCGATCTGAACCGCCAGGCGGCGGCGCGGATGACGGCGGAGCATCGCCTGGAGATCGTGCCCGGCGCCACGCACCTGTTCGAGGAGCCCGGCACCCTGGAGACGGTGGCGCAACTGGCCCGCGAATGGTTCCGGCAACACCTCGCCGGCAGAGCGCACCCTGAAGGGGCGGAAAGATAGCGAATCGACAAGGACGATATGAGACCCGAGACCCCCGTGGATCTGATGCTGTTCGCCCTGGAGGCCGAGCGGGAGCTGGGCGAGCGCATGGCCGCCGCCCTCGGCATTGGCCTGGGGCGCCATGAAGAGCGGGAATTCGAGGACGGTGAGCACAAGGCCCGGCCCCTGGAAAATGTGCGCGGTCGGGACGTGTACGTGGTCTGTTCGCTGTTTGCGGACACCCGCTACAGTGTGAACGACAAGCTGGTGCGCCTGCTGTTCTTTCTGGGCGCTCTGAAGGATGCGGCCGCGCAGCGGGTTACCGCGGTGGTGCCTTACCTGTGCTACGCGCGCAAGGATCGCAAGAGCAAGTCCCGCGACCCTGTGTCCACCCGCTACGTGGCCCGCCTGTTCGAGGCGATGGGCGCCGACCGGATGGTGACCATGGACGTGCACAACCTGGCCGCCTACCAGAACGCCTTTCGCATCCCCACCGAGCATCTGGAGGCCCGCAAGCTGTTCGTGGACCGCTTTGCCGGCCTGGTGGGCGACGCGGAGGTGGCGGTGGTATCGCCGGACGTGGGCGGCATCAAGCGGGCGGACGCCTTTCGCGAGGGCTTGCAGGCCCGTGTCGGGCGTGCGGTGGGAGCCGCCGTCATGGAGAAGCGGCGCAGCGCGGGCGTGGTCAGCGGCGACATGCTGGCAGGCGACGTGCGCGGACGATCCGTCATCATCGTCGACGACATCATCAGCAGCGGCACCACCCTGGGTCGTACCGCCCATGCCTGCCGCGACGCGGGAGCCGTGCGGGTGTACGGGGCCGCGTCCCATGGGTTGTTCGTCGGCCAGGCGGAACAGGTCGTGACGGATGCGGCGCTGGCGAAGCTGGTGGTCACCGGCACGGTGCCGCCGTTTCGGCTGCAGTCGCCGGACGCGCTCGGCAGGCTGGAGGTCATCGATGTGGCGCCGCTGCTGGCGGAAGCGGTATACCGAATGCACAGCGGCGGCTCCATCGTGGACATGCTGGCTGTCTGACAGAGCACCCTTCACAGTCGTGCGGCGTAGCGTTCCGCCAGCGCCAGGTACTGTGCCGTCCGCCGCCTCCACTTTTCCGTCGCCTCGCCGTGGTGGTCCTGCAGATGCCAGATCGACAGTTTGGCCCGCAGCAGCGCCCGGCAGGCCTTGTGGAAGTGGACCAGACGGGCGGGCGGGTGATCGCCCGTCGCGTTGCGGTAGCTGTCGAGGATCAGCTCCCCGACCTGGGGTGCGCCCGCGTATTCGCATTCCAGCGCCAGATAGGCCAGCTCGTCGGCCGGATCCACAACCCGAAACCGCCGGTTGAACTCCAGGCAGTCGATGAACAGCGGCGGCGGCCCGACCCAGACATGCTCGGGGCGCAGGTCGCCATGGCCTTCCACGATCCGCCCGGCGGTGACCCGCGCCTCGAACAGCCGGCGATCGCTGTGCAGCACCGCCGTGCATACCGCCACGATGGCCTGGACGGCGTCCAATGAGATCCCGTAGCGCGGGTCCGAGAGTTCGCGGGCGTGCCCCTGGATGTCTTCGGCGAGCCGTTGGCGATAAGCGTCGGGACCCAGGGGCTCGACCGGGGTGCGCTCGTAGAAGGCCACCAGTGCGCGGGTGAAAGCCTCTACCAGCCGCTCGGGCACATCGCCGTCGCGGATGCGCTGATCAAGCATGAGCGCACGTGGGAGCCGGCGCATCTTGACCAGCCAGTCCAGCGGGCGTCCGCGGCCGCCCACCTGCAGCGCGCCTCCCGGGTCGGCTGCCAGGGGCTCCACGGCGAGATAGACGTCCGGCGCCAGACGGCGGTTGAGGCGGACCTCTTCCAGGCAGTCGCGGTGGCGTGCCTCGATGGTGCTGAAGTCCAGGAACGAATAGCGTACCGGTTTCTTGAGCTTGTAGGCGTGGCAGGCCGTGAGAAACACACAGGACATGTGTGTGGTCACCATCTCCACCACGGGTGTCTCTTCCGGGTAGCTCTCCGGGCGGCTGAGGTGGTCTATCTTCGCCTGCAGATCCATGGTCATGGCAGTCCGTTGCGGCAGGGCACAGGCCCCGGCGGCGCCTGTTGCCGTGGAGGTCGGGGTCGGATCCGGTGCCGTGGCGCCTCCCGGCAATTGTGGACCGGAAAAGCGCTTGCGGCACCTTCAGGCGTGGCACCGGCACCGCGCGTGGGTCTGCGGTGATCGATGGCGGCGTGGCCGGGGCGCCGCGGGAACGGTAGGGTCTCCTTCCCCCGTCACCTGCTTGGGGCGTGCGGGTACGGCATCGGTGGGCGCTGTGCAATGGCCCCGTTTGCGGTTGAAGTCCCGGGGGCTGCGGTGTATGCAGATATCACCGCCTATGGCAGGGACCGGAGGGCCGCTTTGGAGGTCGACTGCATGAACGGACGCGACTCGCAACGGCCGCTGAGGCGACGGAGATACGCGCAGGCCGGGAGGGGCCCGGCGGCGGTTGGCCTGCTGCTGTGCCTGTTTGCCGCTTTCGGGGTTCGCGCACAGACCGGTCTTTTACTGACGGGGAAGGGGTTGGACAGCGCCGTGGGTGCAGCGGTGGCGCAGGGCGCCCCCGGAGACTTGGGTGCTACCGGCGCCGCGGACGAACCCGCGCGCGACGGCCCCGGCGAGCTCTCCAGGCAGCAAGTGCGGCTTCGCACCCATGCGTTGATGTGGGGCGGTGCCGCCGCGGTCGGTCTGTATGGCGCCACCACCTGGTGGAAGGCGGGTGTCGACGGACGGTTTCGGACCGCCGACGAGGGCTGGTTCGGCCAGAATACGTATGCCGGCGGCGCCGACAAGCTCGGGCACCTGTACAGCGCTTATGTGGGAACCCGGCTGCTTGCCCTGGGCTACCAGTGGGCCGGCAACGACCAGCGCCGGTCGATGAGGCTGGCGGCCGCCACCACCCTCGGGACCCTGATGGCGGTCGAGCTCATGGATGGGTTCTCCAGAGAGTACCGGTTCAGTCTCCAGGATTCACTCATGAACGCCCTGGGTACCGGGATGGGACTGCTGCTGGAACGCGATCCCCGCCTGGACAAGCTCATGGCGTTGCGGTTGCTGTACGAGCCCTCGGACGGCGCAAGCTTTGATCCGGTGGACAACTATTCCGGCCAGACCTACCTGCTGGTACTGAAAGGCGGCGGCGTCCCCGGGCTGAACCGCTATCCCCTGATGCGTTACCTGGGACTGGCGGTCGGCTACGGTTCCCGCGGCTACGAGTCCAACGATCCGGCACGCCATAGCCGCCATCTGTATTTCGGGGTGACGCTGGATCTGTCCCCGGTACTCGACGATACGGTGTTCCGCGGCCGGTGGGGGGGAGGCCGGGCCCAGCGCGCCACTGACACCTTTCTCAAATTCGTCCAGCTTCCCGGGACGGCCGCACTGGCAGACCACCAGTTTCCGCGCTAGCCGGTCGTGGCGGTAGGCGGCTTTTCCCCGCTCACCCACTTGTAGAGCGACGCCGATTCGGCCAACCTGCCGGCGTCCTCCATCAAAAGAGGTGAGCGGGGCGCTATGGATCGAACGGAGCGTTTCTACCGGTTGCAGCAGCTGTTGGAGCAACGGCGCGTGGTGCCCCGGGAGCTGGCGTTGGCGGAACTGGGGGTCTCCCTGGCGACCTTCAAGCGCGACCTGGAGTACCTGCGCGAACGTCTGCACGCACCCATCGTCTGGGACCGGGAGCAGGGTGGCTACCGGTTCGAGGCGGCCGATCCCCACGGCCCGCGCTACGGGTTGCCGGGGCTCTGGTTCAATGCGTCGGAGATTCACGCTCTGCTCACCATGGAGCAGCTGCTGGCCAACCTTCAGCCCGGTCTGCTCGAACCCCATGTGGAACCGCTGCGCCGCCGGATCCGGGTGCTGCTGGACAGCGGCGATCACTCCGCCGACGAGGTCAGTCGGCGCATCCGGCTGCTGCAGTCCGCCGCCCGGCAGGTGGACAGCGGCCGCTTCCAGCAGATCAGCCACGGGCTGTTGGCCCGACGGCGCCTGCGCATTACCCATTACAACCGGGCCCGGGACCGGCAGAGCGTGCGGGAGGTCTCTCCCCAGCGCCTGGCCTACTACCGGGACAACTGGTACCTGGATGCCTGGTGTCACGCCCGCCAGGGTCTGCGCAGCTTCGCGGTGGACAGCATCAGGGATGTCGAGGTGCTCGACGCCCCCGCCCGGGAGGTGGCCGCGCCGACTCTGGAGCGTGAGCTGGGCGCCGGGTATGGCATCTTCGCGGGCGCCCGAACCCGGCAGGCCAGCCTGCGCTTCACCCCCGAGCGGGCGCGCTGGGTCGCCGAGGAGCAGTGGCATCCCAGCCAGCGGGGCTGGTTCGAGACCGATGGGCACTACCGGTTGGACCTGCCCTACAGCGGGACCCACGAGCTGGTGATGGACATCCTGAAGTACGGCCCGGACGTGGAGGTGTTGGCGCCGGCGGACCTGCGCCGGTGCGTCGCCGATGCCCTCACCCGGGCCGCCGGTCAATACCGCTGACAGTGGCTCATCCTGTGAGCCAGTAGCCGGCGCATAGTGGCGATACCGTTCATGACTGATGAGGGTATCCCATGGCATCTCCAAGATTCTCCCCGGCAGCCGCCGTGGCCGTGGTCCTGGGCGCGGTGGCGGTCGCCACCGTCAGCGTCGGCGCCGGTCTGCGGTCGGGGCGCAGCGCACCGGGCCTTCACACCTACGTGTCCGGCGTGGCGGCGCGCATCGGGCCCCTGACGCCGCTGACCCGGGTGTTCCGCCCGGGCCAGCGTCTGCGGGCGGTCCGCCTGGGCTGCGGGGCGCCGCTGGTCTGCCCGGTGGCGCTTTACGCCGGCGCCGAGCGGGTGGGGTATCTGCCGGGCAAGGCGGCCCGGGCGGTGGACCGGGTGCTCGCCGGCCGGGGCCGGGTGTCGGTGCGGGTGGTGCAGGTGGACCCCGACGATCCCGTACGGGGCGCACGGGTGCATGTCAGTTGGCGCGGCTAGCAGCTCCGCACAGGCCATTGAAGCGGCGTTCACGCCGTCGCAAAGCCGCCCGGTGGGCAGGGGCGTTGGGGCCGTGACCGGCGCCGGACCTTGCCCTCGGTCGTTGGCGGCCTACTATTTGGGGGGCGGGCACGGCGGCCGCGCGGGGCGTGACGCACCAGCGGAGGTTTCGGACGATGTACGACGGTTACGGATGGCACGGCTACGGCATGGGCTATGACCCGTTCTGGTGGGTGTTCATGGTCCTGATCTGGCTGGTCCTGATCGTGGGTATCGCCGCCATCGTCAAATCCCTGTTCTTTTCCTCCCACAGCGCCGCCGGCAGCGGCCACGAGTCCAAAACCGCTGTGCAGATCCTCGAAGAGCGCTACGCCCGGGGCGAGATCGGCAAGGAGGAATTCGAGCAGAAGCGCAAGGATCTGCGCGCCTGAACGCGCACCGCTCGCCCATGGGAAGACCGGGCTGTCATGGACCCGGGCGGGGCCGGGCGCCAGGGGTACCGGTCGGGTGGTGTCAGTCGCCGGAATTCGTGCTATTTTTCACCCACCAAGGTCGCTGAGAAGGTAAGGATGGACGAGAACACTCATTTATGGAGCCTGCTGCCGCTCCTCATTGCCACCTTTCCCCTGACTCTCATCTGCTATCAAGTCGCCCGCCAGCGCAACCGGCGCTTCGGTCTCTGGACCGTCTTCTCGGTCATCCCTGTCGTGAACTATTTCGTGCTGTTGTACCTGCTCGGCTCCCGCCGGCTGCGCAGCGAGGGCCGCCAGCGCAGGCTGCAGGCGATCGCCCAGCAGATCGGTCGCTAGACCGACAAAGCGCCTGCCACCGTGGATACCGCGGGTGCGGGCGGGGCCGCCGCGATGCCGTGCCTCGTTACGGCGCACAAGCCGAACCGTGGTGAGCCGTGTTCCGTGGCTTCCCATGGGGCAGGCATCAGTGTCGTTGCCAGACCCGGCGGGACGGCTCCTTGTTCCCTGGAGTGTTGTTTCCTGACACAGGTGCCATGACCGGCATGTGCCGCATGCGGGCGCCCGCTTGCTGTGGAGCATAGGCCATGCCAGCACAGCCATGCCCGATGATTCCGTTTCCGATCTCCGCATGGGTCCCGCGGAGCGGGGCGTAAGCCCCACCCCGTGGACGATTTGCACCGTTTGTGGGCCGCGCCGGGGGCGGCGGCGGCACGATGGTGCCGTCCCCGCCGTGGCACCGCTCTTGCAACAATCAGGGAATACCCCGAACCACTCATTGATGCGCCGCCGGAGGTGGCGGCGCAGCGAACCGGCCAGGGAGGTCTGTGATGAAATACCACCGTCTAGGCAGCACCGGGCTCAAGGTCTCCGAACTGTGTCTCGGCACCATGACCTTCGGGTCCCGCTTTCTGAACATTGCCACCGTCGACCAGCAGGGCGCGGACACCATGGTGGCCCGTGCCTGGGAAGCCGGGGTGAATTTTTTCGATACCGCCGACGTGTATTCCTACGGGGAGTCGGAAACCCTGCTGGGCCATGGCATACGCACCGCCGGCATGCCACGGGATTCGGTGGTGCTGGCCACCAAGGTACGTTCCCCCATGAGCGAGGCGGCCTCCGACGGCAGCGGCGACGTGAACAACGTGGGCCTGTCGCGCAAACACATCATGGCCGCCTGCGATGCCAGTCTGAAGCGTCTGGGTACCGACTACATCGATCTCTACCAGGTCCACGGCTGGGACGCGGTGACGCCCATGGAAGAGACCCTGCGGGCGCTGGATGACCTGGTGCGGGCCGGCAAGGTTCGCTATGTGGGATGCTCCAACTGGCCGGCCCGCAAGCTGGCAAAGGCGCTCGCCCTCGCCAATGGGGAGCGCTGGGCCCCGTTCGTTTCCCTGCAGGCCTACTACTCCCTGGTGGGCCGGGATCTGGAGCACGAGCTGCTGCCGCTGTGTCGGGAGGAGAACCTCGCCGTCCTGCCCTGGTCGCCCCTGTCGGGTGGCTTCCTGACCGGCAAATACCGCCGGGACGGCAGCGGACCCGCGGGGGCCCGGCGCACGGACTTTCAGTTTCCGCCCATTGACGAGGCCCGTGGCTACGACGCGGTGGAAGCGCTGGAGTCGGTGGCGGGCGAGCACGACGCCAGCGTGGCGCAGGCCGCCCTGGCGTGGCTGCTCCACCAACCCCAGGTGACTTCGGTCATCATTGGAGCGAAGAATCTGGAACAACTGGAGGACAACCTGGCCAGCGCGGAGCTGACGCTGTCGGACCGGGAACTGGATGCTCTCCATTCGGTGACCGAACCGCCGGCGCAGTATCCCGGGTGGATGGTCAGCCGTCAGAACCAGGGCCGCAGCGTCGACTGATGCGCCTGCAGCGCGGCGGGCCCCGAGCGACCCGGCCGGCGTTTCCCGACGTTAACCGGGCACCGCCGCTGCGGCCCGTCAGCCACGGCCAGGAGGGCCCGGCCTCAGGCGGGTTGATCGCCCATGGGCCGGGCCCCACGGTCCGCGCCCGCCCGGCAGGACGAAACATGGACCGCCGCCGGCGGCGACCGCTATAGTGTTAACAGGTTGTAAAATCCGGTCAGCAGTGTCGGGCCGAGGGGCGCGTTTCCCCGTTGGGTCGGGTTCGGCCGCCGGCGCGCAAGCGGCGGACGTTCATGGGGATCGCAGATAACGGGGGAGCTGTTTCATGGACCACCGGGGTGTGAAGGGGATTGTGCTGTGGAGCGCGGCCGCGTTCGCTGCCCTGACCTGCGCGACGGCTTGGGGCGCCGATCGATTCAACGGCGCGCTGGTGGGTTTCGAAATCACCAAGCCCCCGGGCTGGCACTTCATGACCGTCGCGCGGGATGTGCAGTTCGCCGGAGAGGGCCAACCGGCCGCCGCCGCCAGGCTGGCCGCCATGCGCAGGCATGCCAACGGACCGCTGGTGGTCATGACCAGGTACCCGGAGCCCTACGGGGACCTGAACCCCAGTGTCGAGGTGGCCATCCGGCCCCTGGGCGTGCTCAAGGGCGCCAGCCCATCCGCCATACTGGCGGCGGTCATCACGCCAATGGCGGACGAGTTCTCCCATTACCGAGTCGATCAATATCCCGAAGCCACGCGGCTGGGGGGCCGGCGCGCCGCCTACATGCGCTTCAACTACGTGCTTCCCATGAAGGACGGTCGCAGCGTCCCCACCACCTCCGAGCTCTGGGTGGTCCCCAGAGGGGACTATTTCTTCCTGATCGGTGCCGGGACGCGGCAGGACCAGAGCACGGGGTCGCGAACCGAAGTCCATGCCATCGTGGATTCGGTTGTCATTCGAGATCAATAAAATATCTATACAACAATAAGATCTATGAACTTGCTTAAGGCGATTATCGCCTGAATCCGGATACCCCGTCGAGGCTGTCGAGGCCCCGCCGAGCGGTGGTACGCGCTCCGTAAAGGGGTCACGATGCCGGTTCCGGCTATTGACAGGTCCCGATCCGACGTCCTTCCATAATCTGATGCATTTCCATGGCTTGACCGCCTTCATTCATGTGAAAGGTCATGTTGCCATGGTAATGGGTACCACTGAATTGGATCTTGCCGGTGCCCGAGCTGCGGTGGCCGTTGCTGTTGCACTCCACCCGCCAGGTGACCGTGTCGCCGGATATCTTCTGGTCCACCATACGGCAGGCCTGACCCGGTTGGGGCGAGCTGTTGGGCACCAGGTCCTTCCTGGTCAGGCAGTAGCGATGAGTCACCGGCGGGATGGCCATGGGCATGCCGGGCATCTCGGTCTTCACCTGCACCTCCCACAGGCCCGGCCGTACATTCGGGGCCGCGGCGGCAGGTCCGGCGTGAATCCCCATGACAAGCAAAACGGTGAGCGGTATCAGCGGTCTTGTTTTCATGATTGTTGTCGTCCTGTTCCGGCGTGTTTCCCCAGTCGTCAGTATAGCCGGGCGGGGGCGCACGCCGCCCGCCCGAATACCCTGGCGCCCGGCGGTCAATCGCGACCCTCGGGCGCGCTATAATGGCCGGACCGCCGCAACGGCGTGCCGGCAGCCCCATGGATCCGACCATTTTTCATCCCGCCGTACGTGCCTGGTTCAACGCCCGCTTCGCGGTGCCCACACCGCCCCAGGCCCGGGCCTGGGCGTCGATCAGGGCCGGGCGTCATACCCTGGTGGCCGCGCCCACCGGCTCGGGCAAGACCCTGGCGGCGTTCCTGGCCGCCATCGACGATCTCGTTCGAGAAGGAATTACCGGCGCGCTGCCCGACGAAACCCGGGTGCTGTACATATCGCCCCTGAAGGCGCTGTCCAACGACATTCAACGCAATCTGGACGAGCCGCTGGCCGGCATCGAACAAGCCCTGGCGGCGGCCGGTGAGCCGGCGGCGGGTATCCGCACAATGGTGCGCACGGGGGACACGCCCCAGGCCGTCCGTGCGGCCATGCGACGCCAGCCGCCCCACATCCTGGTGACCACCCCCGAATCCCTGTACATCCTGCTGACCAGCGACAGCGGCCGGCGCATGCTGGGCACGGTGCGCACGGTGATCGTGGATGAAATCCACGCCCTGGTGGGCAGCAAGCGCGGTTCCCATCTGGCCCTGTCCCTGGAACGGCTGCAGGCGCTGACTGCGGCACCGCCGGTGCGTATCGGCCTGTCCGCCACCCA
Organism: Gammaproteobacteria bacterium; assembly: GCA_035266965.1. GTDB lineage: Bacteria > Pseudomonadota > Gammaproteobacteria > DATFLG01 > DATFLG01 > DATFML01. The sequence continues at coordinate 2,412 of DATFML010000167.1, read as the reverse complement.
GAAGCCCATCGAGGCGGTGGCACGCTTCCTGGTGGGCAGTCCCGGCGTGCAACCGGACGGCAGTGCCGACTGCGCCATCGTGGACACCGGTTACAGCCGGGAACGGGATCTGGCCCTGGAACTGCCCCCCGTGCCCCTGGACGCAGTCATGGCCAACGATGGCTGGACGCTGATCTACGACCGTCTGGCCCGGCTCATTGACGATCATTGCACCACCCTGGTGTTCGTGAACACGCGCCGCATGGCCGAACGCATGGCGCGACACCTCTCCGAGCGGCTGGGCGAGGACCGGGTGACGGCACACCATGGCAGTCTGTCCCGGGAGCACCGGCTGAACGCCGAGCAACGCCTCAAGCACGGGCAGCTGCGTGCCCTGGTGGCCACCGCCTCTCTGGAGTTGGGCATCGACATCGGGGACGTGGATCTGGTCTGCCAGCTGGGCAGTCCGCGCTCGGTGGCGGCGTTCCTGCAGCGGGTGGGACGTTCCGGCCACAGCGTGGGGGCGACCCCGAAGGGCCGCCTGTTCCCCCTCAGCCGGGACGATCTGGTGGAATGCGCTGCACTGCTGGATGCGGTGCGCCGTGGCGAGCTGGACCGGGTGCACATGCCCGCGACCCCGCTGGACGTGCTGGCCCAGCAACTGGTGGCCGAGGTGGCCGGCCGGGAGTGGGAGGAACAGGCGCTCTATGAGCTGGTGTGCAGGGCCTGGCCGTACCGCGATCTCACGCGGGAAACGTTCGCGGACGTGGTGCGCATGCTGGCCGACGGATTCGCCACCCGCCGCGGACGCCGTGGCGCCTATCTGCATCGGGATGCCGTGAACCGGCGCCTGCGGGCCCGTCGGGGCGCGCGGCTGGCGGCGGTCACGTCCGGCGGCACCATTCCGGATCAGGCGGACTTCGATGTGGTGCTGGAACCCGAGGGCCATCGGGTGGGCTCGGTGAACGAGGACTTCGCCATCGAGTCCCTGGCCGGCGACATATTCCAGCTGGGCAACACCGCCTACCGTATCCTGCGGGTGGCCGAAGGCAAGGTGTGGGTTGCCGACGCCCAGGGCCAGCCGCCCAACATTCCATTCTGGTTCGGTGAAGCGCCGGCGCGCACCGACGAGCTGTCGGCGGCGGTGTCGCGCCTGCGGGCCGGCGTGGAGGCACGCCTGTACGAGCCGGAGCTGGCGCAGCGCTGGCTGGCCGAAGAGGTCGGCACCGGGCAGGCGGCGGCTGCGCAGATCGTGGCCTACCTGGGCGCTGCCAGAGCTGCCCTGGGCGGGTTGCCGACCCTGCAGCGGGTGATTTTCGAGCGCTTCTTCGACGAGGCCGGTGACCAGCATCTGGTCGTTCACTCCACCTTCGGCGGGCGCATCAACCGGGCCTGGGGACTGGCCCTGCGCAAGCGCTTCTGCCGTACGTTCAATTTCGAGCTGCAGGCGGCGGCCACCGAGGACGCCATCGTGCTGTCCCTGGGCGCCACCCACAGCTTCCCCCTGGACGAGCCCGCCCGCTACCTGAAACCCGACACGGTGCGGGAGGTACTCATCCAGGCCCTGCTGGTGGCGCCCATGTTCGAGGTGCGCTGGCGCTGGAACGCCACCGTCGCCCTGGCCATCGCCCGCATGCGTGGCGGCAAACGGGTTGCGCCCCAGCTGCAGCGCATGCAGGCCGAGGATCTGGTGGCGGTGGTGTTCCCGGATCAGTTGGCCTGTCTGGAGAACATCGCCGGCGATCGGGAGGTGCCCGACCATCCTCTGGTCAATCAGACCATCGAGGACTGCCTCACCGAGGTCATGGACATCGGCGGGCTGCAGCACCTGCTGGGGGAACTGGCCGCCGGCCGTATCGAGCTGTTGACCCGGGACACCGTGGAGCCCTCGCCGCTGGCCCAGGCGGTGCTGGTGGCCAACCCCTATGCCTTTCTCGATGATGCCCCGGCGGAGGAGCGCCGCACCCTGGCCGTGCAGAGCCGGCGCTGGGCCGGCTACGATGCGGACGACCTCGGCCGTCTCGATCCCCAGGCCATCGAGCGGGTGCGCCGGGAGGCGTGGCCGGAAGCAGCCAGCCCGGACGAGCTGCACGACGCGCTGATGGTGATGGGCTGTCTGACGGCGTCCGAAGCGTTGCCCTGGACGTCGCTGATGGACGCCTTGTGCGCCGCCGGTCGGGCGAGTCGCTGTGAGTGCGGCGGGTCCGGTCTTTGCGTCGCCACGGAGCGGCTGACTCAATTGCAGGCAGTCCATCCCGGTCTGCGCTGCGAGCCCGCCGTGACGGTTCCGACCGAGTTCGGCCATCCCTGGGAGCGGCAGGACGCGTTGCGCGAGCTGCTGCGGGGCCGTCTCGAGGGGCTGGGACCGGTGACCGCCGTCCGACTGGCGGGCGATCTGGGCGTTGAGACACCCGCAGTGCAGTCCGCTCTGGT
>DATFML010000166.1:0-8015 GCA_035266965.1 Gammaproteobacteria bacterium | reverse complement strand
CTTGCCGCCGATCCAGCCCGCCCCGTATTGGCCCCGCGCTGTGCAGGAGTCCACCATGCTCTCGGTAATGGGACGCAGCGCGTGCATGACATCCATCTTCTTGTCGCGTATGTCGGCGGCGTCGTAGGCCACCGGCGGTTCCATGGCAATGAGGCACAGGATCTGCAGCAGGTGGTTCTGCACCATGTCCCGCAGGGCACCGGCTTTCTCGTAATAGCCGCCGCGGTGCCCCACTCCGAGGGTCTCCGCGACGGTGATGGCGACATGATCGATGTAACGGCGGTTCCACACCGGCTCGAACATGGGATTGGCGAATCGCAGCGCCAGTATGTTCTGGACCGTTTCCTTGCCCAGATAGTGGTCGATACGGAATATCTGGGATTCCCGGAAGTAATGCAGCAATGCCGAGTTGATCTGCTGGAAGGACTTCAGATCGTGGCCCAGGGGCTTTTCCACCACGATGCGGGCATGGGAGCGGTCGCGAGCCAGCCCGGCGTTGCCCACACCATGGGCGATGGGCGCGAACAGGGCGGGGGGGGTCGCCATGTAGAACACATGGTCGACCTTGCCGTCGAGCTCCTTGTCGAGCTCTCCCAGTCGCTTGGAAATTTTCTGATAGGCGTTGTCGTCCATCAGGTCGGCACTGATGTACTCGATGCTGTGTGCAAAATCCTGCCACTGCTCGTCGCCGGGTGCGCCGCGGCGCGAGTAGTTGGCAACGGACTCGCGGTAACGGTCGGCCAGCTGCTCGTCCGAGTAGTCGTCGCGATCGACGCCCAGCAGGGCGATTTTCCTGGGGAGCTGCTTGTCCAGGTAGAGATTGTAGAGGGCCGGCACGATCATTCTGGCGGCGAGGTCTCCGCCGGCCCCGAACAGCACGAACGCGGTATTGTGCATTGGCTTACCATTCTCCATGGATTCGCTCCTCCTGTGGCTTCGCCCGGCAAGGCGTCACGGCAACGGCCAAGGCCGTGCCAACCGGCCGGCGACAGGGCTCTGACGGCGGGCCCCGGGCACTCGGCCTGTGGTGTCCTCACGCGGTTGCAGCTCGTGCGGACCGCCGGCAAGGTGTCCGCGGACACGACCGGCGAGCACCCTCGCGCGGCCCGGATTCACCCGCCATGCCCTTGGCGGGCCGGCAGGAGCGGGGACGCGCTGCCGGCCCCGCTTACCTCCGGAGGGTAGTACCTTGGGGCATCCCTGCACGGGCGCCCGCCCCCACAGGAAGTGGGGTGGCAAAGGACGGCCGGGAGTAGAGGGCCGGGAACCGTTTGCCACCGCGCACCCGCCGGATTGGGAGCCATATGGGCGTTTCGCGGTCGCATGATGCGCGTCTCGCTCCCGGGCTCTGTCGCGAGCGATGCCCGTCGGGCGAACGGGCGGCGTGCAGCCGCCCGTTCCGACTGCCGCGGTCAGTCTTTCGCCGGTACCTTCAGCGACAGGAACAAGGACATGTGGTGGCGCTGGACGAGTATCGGCACCGGTTTGCCCTTGGGCAGTTCGCTGACCAGCTTGGCGAACTGCGCCGTGCCGGTGACCTCATGGCCGGCGAGCATCAGGATCACGTCGCCCGGGCGCAGACCCGCGTCGGCGGCAGGTCCCTGACCCACTTCCTTGATGAGGATGCCGTTCTGAACCCCGAGCTGTTGGCGCTGCTCGGAAGACAGATTGGTCACCACCATGTTCAGCTGATGGTGCGGCTTGGCGGACGGCTGGGTTTCAGCCTTCGGGTGCTTGAGCTTCGCGATGGTGACGTGCAGCGTCTTGCTCTCGCCGTTGCGAATGATCCCCAGCGGTACGGTGTTGCCGATGGGGGTATTGGCCACCAGCGGAGGCAGCTGGGACGAATCACTGATGGAGTGATGGTCATAGCTGGTGATGATGTCGCCGGCCTTCAGTCCCGCCTTGTGTGCCGGGCTGTGGGGTTCGACCTGTGCGACCAGCGCGCCCCCCGGTTGTTTCATGCCGAAGGCTTCCGCCAGCTTCTGGGTCACCGGCTGGATCAGGACACCGAGCCATCCGCGGGTAACGTGCCCATGGGCCTTGAGCTGCTTGGCCACGTTCATGGCGACGTTGATGGGGATGGCGAACGAGAGCCCCTCGTAGCCGCCGGTGTTGGTGTAGATCTCGGAATTGATGCCGACCACCTGGCCGGCCGTGTTGAACAACGGCCCGCCCGAGTTGCCCGGATTGACCGCCACGTCGGTCTGGATGAACGGTACGTAGGTGTCCTTGGGCAGATTGCGGTGCAGCGCGCTGACAATGCCCTGGGTGGCGGAGTGGTTGAAACCGAAAGGCGATCCGATGGCCAGCACCCATTGGCCGACCTGCAGTTTGTCGGAATTGCCGATCTTCACGGTATTCAATCCGCTGGCCTTGATCTTCAACAGCGCGATGTCGGAGAGCTTGTCCATGCCCACCAGCTTGGCGGTGAGCTCGCGGCGGTCGTGGAGTCCGACCACGATGTGGTCGGCATGATTGACCACATGGGCATTGGTAAGGATGTACCCATCGGAGGAAATGATGAAACCGGAACCGAGAGAATGGACCTTCTCGGTCTTGGACCCGCCCGGCCCGCCCTGGTCGTTGAAAAAGCGCTTGAAGAATTCTCCGAACGGACTGTTCTCCGGAATGTTGTCCGGAAGCTGGGACGAGTGCTTGCGGGTGATGGTCTCGGTGGTGCTGATATTCACTACCGCGGACTGATTGTCCTTGACCAGCTGCACGAAGTTGGGAAGTTTTTCGCTGGAAAGAGTATCGCCCGAGGATGCCGGGTCGCCGGTACCTGCCACGGCATTGGGGATAAGGGAGTTGCTGGTGAATGCTGTCCCGCTGGAGGTGTGGTGATCACCACCCTGGGTGAACCACAGGACCACGCCAAGCACCAGAAAGAGCGCCAAGGCCCCCATCCAAACCTGCTTCGCTTTCATACTTCGCTCCCTGTCCTATCGCTTGAATGTACCGCCGAGCCCGTGCAGGGTGCGGACGCTCGTTCCGGCGCCGCGGCGCCCGATCACATGGCTGCTCACCCGTCGCCGTGGTCCGCGCCTTCCGTACGCCGCACGTTTTTCCCGATCCGGGAAAAGTGCTGACGTGCGTGGGGCGAGCCAAGGCGGTCGCCTGTCCCGCGGACGCCGGTGTTGTTGACGCCCCGACGGATGGAAAGTCTGCCTCCGAAATCCCGCGGACTGTACGGGACACTGGCGACTCGGATGGGTTTTCGCACGCAGTAAGCATGCCAAACACGCAACTCACTGAGTCTCCGCGAGTCGCGGTCGTTCGGCCACTGGGCATTATCAACTGAAAGGCAAATATAAACCAGCGTGGAATTTCCGGTGGGGGATATCAACCGCAGCCTGGAGCGGGTTGCCTTTTCTGCGTCCACCCTCTACCACGCCACCGGTTACCCCGGTGGCAGACGCGGTCGCCGTGCGCCGCTGGGCTCGCTGACACGCCGGCTGCGACTGTCGGCGGTGGCGCGACGGGTCATCCGCGGGTGCCGGGGGGGCGCCGGCCGCGGTGTCTGTCATTGGAGACCGACGTTGTGCCACCGTCGCGACACGACTCACGAACGGTGACCGCCGACATAACCGGCATACAAACAGGGTGTTGCCTGACCGGCTCCCGTCGGTGGCGCCGTGCTTGTTTCAGTATTCGGACACTCTCACGCCGCGGAGGGGGCTGTTGTGGCCGCGGTTAATCCCCACTCGGCGCCGATAAACAATCACTTGGAGCGATCATCCGGACCCGGGCACAGCTTTTGCGAGTGCGCACTCAAGGCTGTGCATGGTGCTGGCCTGTTCGTTGAGACATGGAGGACCGTTATGAACAAGACATTGATAGCGTCGGCGATTGCCATGGTGTTCGGCATGGCCGGGCCGGTGTGGGCGAATCCGCACAACCAGGCCAACAACAGCGGAACCAGGAATGTTACTCAGACTGCCAAGGCGACGTCCACGCAGACCCGCAATCCGGGTGCCCAGGCGAACGAGAATTCGAGCGCCCAGCAGAACTCGGAGAACAAGACCGCGCGGGCAACGCTGGGCAACGTCTCGGGCATAGCGGCGAGCAACGGCTCCAGCGCCACCCGCTACCAGCAGTCGGACAACTCGGGTTCCTTCAACACCTCCGTCGAGGCCAAGACCGATCTACATGGAACGGTCAGCAACAATGACGTCTCCGGCATAGGCAACACCGGCGGCAGCGGCGGTATGGCCGGCGCCGGCGGGGCCGGCGGCAGCGGCGGCGGCAACTCCGGGGATGTGAACGCCAATAGTGGACGGGTGAACGGCGGCACGGGTTACGGCGGCTACGGTGGCTATGGCGGAACCGGGGGCCAGGGCGGCGTGGCGGCCACGGGCCGGGGCGGTGACGGCTACGGCGGTGACGGCGGCGCCGGCGGCAGCGGCGGCAACGCCGGCAATGTGACCGGCGGCAACGGCGGCAACGGCTCCGGCGGCAGCGGTGGCAGCGCCGGGGATGGTTACAGCAGCACCGGCGGCGCCAGCGGCGGGCATGCCTTCACCGGTACCCATGCCGGCTCGGCCGGCACCGCTGCGAACGCCAACGGCAAGGGCGGCGATACCGCCACGGCCGGACAGGCCCGCAGCGTGGCCACGGGCGGTGGCAGCTCCACCGGCGGTGCCGCCACGGCCAATGCGGGTTCGGCGACCGGCGGTGCCGGCGCGGCGGGTGCGGCCGGCGCCTCGGCCAATGGGGCGGCGGTGTCCAGCACCGCGGGTGGCGGTGCCGTGGGTGCCACCGGCGCCACGGGCACCGGCGGTAACGGCACCGGCGGCAATGGCGGTGCCGGTGGTACGGCCTATGGCGGCCAGGGCGGCCAGGGCGGCATGGGCGGCAACGCCACCAGCGGCCGGGTGCTGGCCAGCATCACCACCGGCAACGGTGCCATGGGCGGCGCCGGTGGCGACTCCATGGGCGCCAGCGCGGGCACGTTCGATGCCTCCAACAGCATCGGCGGGAATTCCTTCCGCGGTGCCAGCGGCATCACCACGGTCAGCCAGAACACCGGCGCCAATTCGTTGGTGCAGCAGGGTGTGACGGTGCAGGCCAATCTCAAGGTGCAGTGAGGCGCTGGCGGGAGCGGCTGAAGGGCACGGCAGGCGGCGCAGTCGGCCGCCTGCCGGGTTCCCGCAAAGACATGGAGGACTGACATGAACAAGACGACGATAGCTTCGGCTATTGCCCTGGCGGTAGGGCTGGTCGGACCGGTGTGGGCCAATCCCCACAATCAGGCCAACCACAGTGGGGCCGCCACCGTCACCCAGAAGGCGGCGGCCACATCCACGCAGAGCCGTAACCAGGGGGCACAGGCCAACGAAAACTCCCGTGCGCAGCAGGGTTCGTCCAACAGGACGGCCCGCGCCGCAACGGGTAACGTTACCGGGATGTCTGCAAACAACGGTTCCGAGATCCACTGGTACCAGAACTCGGCCAACCAGCACTCGTTCAACAACCACATCGACGCCAGGACCTACCTGCACGGCCATGTGGAGTGGAACGGCGTGTCCAACGTCGGCAACCGGGGCGGCAACACCGGCTACGGGGGACCGCCGGACAGCAGTTGGGTGATGGACGGCGGCAGTGGCGGCAACGGCGGTAACGGCGGTAACGGGGCCGGCAACTCCGGCGACGTCAATGCCCATACGGGGCCGGTGAATGGTGGTACCGGTTACGGCGGCTACGGCGGAAACGGCGGCCAGGGTGGCGTCGGCGGCACGGCTGCGACCGGCACCGGGGGTGACGGCAGTGGCGGCAACGGCGGTGCCGGTGGCAGCGGCGGGACCAGCCTGGGTGCCAACGGCGGCAGCGGTGGCTGGGCCAACGGCGGGAATGGCGGCAACGGCGGTTCGGCCGCAAGCAGCACCGGCGGCAGCAGCGGCGTCTGGGGAACGGACAGCGCCGGCTGGTATCAGCCCGGCACCAGCGCATCGGGCGGCAATGCCGCCACCGGTACCGGCTCGGCGTCCGCCTCTACCGGAGCAACCGCCAACGGGCCTGGCAATGACAAGGCCACCGCGGGGCAGGCACGCAGCGTCGCCAACGGCGCCGGCAGCTCCACCGGTGGAGCCGCGACTGCCAGTTCCAACACGGCAACGGGTGGTGATGGCGCCGCCGGTGCGGCCGGTGCGCCAGCCAATGGTGCGTCGGTGGCCAGCACCGGCGGTGCCGGTGCCGAGGGCGCCGTTGGCGGTACCGGCCAGGGTGGCGCCGGTACCGGCGGCAACGGCGGCGCCGGTGGTACCGCCTATGGTGGCCAGGGTGGCCAGAGCGGCATGGGTGGCGCCGCCACCAGCGGTCGGGTGCTGGCCGGCATCACCACCGGCTACGGCGCCGGTGGCGGCGCCGGCGGCAACGCCGTGGGCGGACCGGCAGGCACGTTCGACATGTCCAACGGCATCGCCGGCAGCTCGTTCCGGGGAGCCAGCGGCATCACCCGGGTGAGCCAGAACACGGCCCCGAATGCCATGGTACAGCAGGGCACGACCGTGCAGGCCAATCTGACGGTCCACTGAAGGACCAACCTGGCGAGCGCGCCCGGGGCTTCGGTCCCGGGCGCCTTCCCCAGGCAGTTGCGAAGGAGGTAAAGGGCATGAACCGGCCAGGTTTTGTCATCGCTGTTGCCACCGGGATCGCTCTGTGGATCGGCGCCCCGTCAGGACAAGCGGCACCGCCGCCCGCCACCGGCGCTTCAGTGGCCGGGCAATTGGGCGTCGCGCTCCCCGATACCGCGCTGGCCACTCACCGGGGCGGTCACGCCGCACAGCTCAATATTGCGAATCTGCACGCGAAGCTGACCCAGAACAAGGCGCTCGACAATGTGACGGGCGACAACTACGTCGGTCAGAGCGCCTTCTCCAACGCCAACGGTTTCGCTACTGTGGTCCAGAATTCGGGCAACAACGTCATCATCCAGAATTCGACCATCGTCAACCTGAAGATGCAGTAGGCGGGTGCCATGAAACAGTCGCTGCGCCCGCTCCCCGTCCGCCTGTGCCTGGCGGCTCTGCTGACGGCCGCTCTGCTGGCGCCGCTGGCCAGCAGCGCAGCCGTAGGCCTGGCCGGTCTGCCGGCGGGGCCCGTTTCAGTGCCCGTGCAAAGCATGCAGGCGCGCAAGTTCGCCACCACCATTCACCAGCGTTACGACTACAGTTGTGGCTCGGCCTCGCTGGCCACCTTGCTGACCTACCAGTATCACCACCCGGTGAGCGAGCTCACCGTCTTCAAGTACATGTGGGATCACGGCAACAAGGCCAAGATCCGCCGCCTGGGTTTTTCGTTGCTGGACATCAAGCATTACCTTCAGGCCCATGGCTACCGGGCCAACGGTTACCGTGCCTCCCTCGCGCGGCTTGCCGGGGTGGGGCTTCCGGCCATCGTGCTGATCCGCACCCAGGGCTACAACCACTTTGTGGTGATCAAGGGCGTCGAAGACGGGCGCGTGTTGGTCGGCGACCCGTCCAGCGGCCTGCGGACCATGCCCTTATCCGATTTCAAGAAGGTGTGGCCCAGCCGCATTCTGTTTGTGGTCGACAACCATCGCCGCGGCGTCGTGTTCAACGGAAGATCCGACTGGACGCTTGCGCCGCTGGCCCCCCTCGGGACTGCGCTGCGCCCCGGCAATCTGGGCAATACGATGCTGCTGCGTCCCGGGCCCAACCAGTTCTAGACGGATCGAGGAATCGCACAAATGGATACGCGGCTCAATCGCATCAGCGTGGCGGTCGCCTCGCTGCTTATGGCTGGTACCGCCGGCGCGGCGGTCATGGCCCGTCCGGCGCCCGGCTTCCGGGGCTGCCCCGTGGTCACCGACCACACTCTCAGTCGGATGCGGGGCGGCTTTTCCGTGCCGTTCGGGTCGGGTAATCTCGACATCGCCTTTTCCATCCAGCGGGTGACCTACATCAATGGTCAGCTCAAGACCATTACCAAACTGACCATACCGCGGGTAGGCCCCGGCCTCAGATCCGGTGCCGCCGTCACGACATTCACGG